>NZ_JBEYYT010000431.1:0-6503 GCF_040645715.1 Spirillospora sp. NPDC046719
CCGCAGGTCGACCACGCCCGGCCGGGCGGGCCTGCGGAACCGCCCGGCCAGGCCGCGCGGCGGCTCCCGGCCCGGCGCCGGATCGGCCGCGACGCCGTCCGTCACGTACGTCCCGGACCCGTGCCGGCCCTCCAGCCAGCCCTCCGCGTACAGCTGCTCGTACGCCTCCGTCACCACCGTCCGGCTGACGCCCAGCAGCGCGGCCAGCGCCCGGCTCGCGGGCAGCCGCTCCCCCGCGGCCAGCCGCCCCTCCCGCATCGCGGCCCGCAACTGCCCGACGAGCTGGGCGTTCATCGGCTGGGCCGCGGCGCGGTCGATGGTGAGCGGCAGATCGATCGACAAAGTGGTCTCCGGCTTTCCGTTCCAAGTGGCTCTACTGACCAGGCCACTCACGTCCTAGCGTAAACGGACATGAAGCCGCTTTCCGCCACGCCCCGCACCAGCCTCGGCCGCTACCCGGAACGCTCCACGTCCGACCGGGCCGTCCTCTACGAGATCCTCGACGCCGGTCTGATCTGCCACCTCGGCGTGGTCGTGAACGGCACGCCACGCGTCGTCCCCACCTGCTACGGCCGCCTGGGCGACACCCTCTACGTGCACGGCTCCACCGGCGCGTCCAGCATGATGACGGCGCCGTCCCAGGAGGTCTGCGTCACCGTCACCCACCTCGACGGCCTCGTCCTCGCCCGCTCGCTCTTCCACCACTCGATCAACTACCGCAGCGCGATGGTCTACGGCGTCCCGTCCCCGGTGACCGGCGACGACGAGAAGCGCGCCGCGCTCCGCGTCATCACCGAGCAGCTCGCCCCCGGCCAGTGGGACGCCGCCCGGCAGCCCACCCGCAAGGAGCTCGCCGGCGTCGCCGTCCTCGCGCTCCCGCTCGACGAGGCGTCGGTCAAGGTCCGCCAGGGCCCGCCCGGCGACGAGGACGAGGACTACGCCCTCCCCGTCTGGGCCGGCGTCCTGCCCGTCCGGCAGGCGTTCGGCGCCCCCGTCCCCGACCCGGCCCTCGCCCCGGGCATTTCCGTCCCCGCGCACATCGCCGCCCGGTAACTCGATGCCCCGCGCAGTCGTCCATGGTCGTAGGGTGAACCCCATGAACGAGCGGCTCGTGTGGATCGACTGCGAAATGACGGGACTCGACCTGCGCGCCGACGCGCTCATCGAGATAGCCGCTCTGGTCACCGACAGCGAGCTGAACATCCTGGACGAGGGCGTCGACGTGATCATCAAGCCGCCGCCGGAGTCCGTCGCGCAGATGACCAAGGTCGTCCGCGACATGCACACCACGTCCGGCCTGCTGGAGGAGCTCCCGGGCGGCATCACGCTGCCGGAGGCCGAGGAGATCGTGCTGAACTACGTGCGGTCCCACGTCAAGGACGCCAAGAAGGCCCCGCTCTGCGGCAACTCCATCGCCACCGACCGGTCCTTCCTGGCCCGCGACATGCCCGCCCTGGACGCCCACCTGCACTACCGCATGGTGGACGTCTCCTCCATCAAGGAGCTGGCCCGCCGCTGGTACCCGCGGGTCTACTTCGCCAGCCCGGAGAAGAAGGGCGGGCACCGCGCCCTCGCCGACATCACCGAGAGCATCCAGGAGCTGCGCTACTACCGTGCCGCCGTGTTCGTCCCGCAGCCCGGCCCCGACTCCGAGACGGCCCGCTCGCTCGCCGCGGACATCTCGGCCGGCTGACGCCCTCCGCGGCTGACCCACTCCCCGGGAGCCGCTACACTACTGGGAGCCGGAAGCGATTCCGGCCACGGTGGGTGTAGCTCAGCTGGCAGAGCACTTGGTTGTGGTCCAAGATGTCGGGGGTTCAAGTCCCCTCACTCACCCCAGGCGAGAGAAGCCCTGGCCGTCGTGACGGCCAGGGCTTCTTCCTTTCCCCCCACGCAAGGAGATCGCCATGTCCTACGACCCGTCGGTCCGCACGGACGTCCCGCCGCCCGCCGAGCTCTGGGCCCGCGGCGTCGTCAAGGCCATGCTCGCCCCCTACCTCGACGACTGCGCCGGAAAGCTCCACGTGGACGGCGGCGGCCTGCGCACCGAGGACATCGGGAACGGCTACTGGGCGCTGAGGTGGGTCGAAGGCGGCCGCGCCGTGCTGTACGGCTACGACAACGACTACCCGGACACGCACATCCAGGACCTGCCCGCCGACCTGCTCGCCGGCGGCCCGGCCTGGCTGCCCTGGGAGTGGCTCCAGGGCCTCCTGGTGAAGGAGGGCTGGTCCGTGGCGTTCCTGCGCTGGTGGGACGGCTCCTGGGCCGGTGCCCCGATCCCCGGGGACGTCGACGACGGCCTGCCGATCATCCTCGCCGACGACGCCGTGAGCCTGGACGGGATCATCGGCGAGGACGGCTCCCCCTCGGCGGAGGCCCACGGGAACCTGATGCGCGCGGTGACCGACGGCACCGTGGACCGGGCCGCCGTCGAGGCGCTGCTCGCCTCACTGGACCTGCACGGAAGCGACGCCCGCGAGGCGCTGGACGTCGCCGCCCGCGCGGGCGTCACGCGGGACGCCGTCCTGCCCGGACTGCCCGCCGGCCAGGGCGAACCGTCCGGCCGACGCGTCCCGGTCGTCAACGACGACCACCTGCCGGCGGTGACGGCGATGGCGGCACGCGAAGGCGTCCGGATCGGCGAGCCCACCGACGAGGCGCCCCTCGCGACCGTGCCGCCCCGGTTCTGCTTCAACGGCCCCGAGACGGCCCCCGCGCCCTGATTCCAGGGCCCCGATCCCGGCGGACCGGGGCATTCGCCTGGACGGCGCGCGTGCTCGTTCGTTGGCTCAGGATGATCGGACGGTTATGCTCCGTCCTTATAAACGCCAACGACACCCCAAGGGCGACGGATGAGTGTCGATGAGACCGCCCCACTGCGCGTACTGGTGGTGGACGGCGACGCCCACGTGCGGGCGGATGTGATCTCCCTGCTCGACGGCAGCAGCGAGCTGCAGGTCGTGGCCGAGACCCACGACGCGGCGGCGGCCGTGCCGCTGGCGGAGCGGCTGCGGCCCGACATCGTGCTGCTGGACGCCGGCGCCGCGCACCACGCGACCCCGCTCAGCCGCTCGTCCCGGGTGTTCGTGCTGGCCTCACCCGACGACGGCCCCGCCGTCGAGACGGCGATCCGCGGCGGCGCCTGCGGGCACCTCGTGCCCGGCGCGTTCACCGTCCACGACCTCATCCGCAGCGTCCGCGACGCCAACCGGGTCTCGCTGGGCCTGTCGGCGCGCGAGGCCGAGGTGATGGACCTGATCGCCACCGGCCGCTCCAACGGCGAGATCGCCCGGCAGCTGTTCCTCAGCGAGAAGACGGTGAAGAACCACGTCAACCGCATCTACGGCAAGCTCGGCGTCAGCTCCCGCGCCACCGCGATCGCGCTGTGGCGGGGCATCGTGAGCGTCCTGCCGGGCAGGGAGTAACCGATTCGCACTGGTCCGCGGGTCCTGCTACTGTTCTTCCTGTCGCCAGGGACACCGGCCAAGGCCGGAGGCCCTCAAGACAAGCGCCGTTAGCTCAATTGGCAGAGCAGCGGACTCTTAATCCGCGGGTTCGGGGTTCAAGTCCCTGACGGCGCACGCGCTGGCCCTCCATGGTCGCGAGCAAGGCTCGCACCCGGAGGGCCTTTTCATTTCCCGGGCCCTGGGCAATCCGGCCAGGCGCCGGAGGCGGCGATCCCCGTGCGGAGTCGCCGCTTTCGCCGTTCCTATGAAGACTCCGGTGCGCCGGGACGGCGCCTCGGGCGCGGCGCGTTCAGCGGGCGCCGCCGCCGGCGACCGACCCCAGCCAGAGCAGGTCACGGGCACGCGTCATGGCGACGAAGAGCTGCCGGCGGGCCAGTTCGGCTCGCTCCCGAGCCGCCGCGTCCGCGGTACCCGCGTCCGCCGCGGTGAGGGCGGCGTCGTGGTGCGGCAGGAAGACGTGCTTGAACTCCAGCCCCTTGGCCCGGCGGTAGGTTCCGAGCTTCACCGCCTCGACCGGCCGCCCGTCGTAGCTCTCCAGCCGCACCACCGGGATGCCCGCGCGGGTCAGGAGCCGGTCGTAGCGGCCGATCTCCCGGCGCGACGGGCACAGCACCACCGCGCCCGCCCACGGCCCGGAGCCGTCCGGCTCCTCGTCCGCCAGCGCCCGGAGCGCCTCGACCAGCCCGCGGTCGTGCTCCTCCTCGTCCCCGGCCTCCACCCGGACGACCCGCCCCTCGTGGTAGGTGAGGTCGACGGCCCGGCGGCCGTTCGGGCTCGGGCCGTCCAGATCGTCGAAGGGGTCGCCGGACACCAGGTCCATCGCCGCCTCGAGGATCGCCGCCGCGTTCCGGTAGTTGGTGCGCAGGACCGCGCCCCGGCCCTTGACCGCGATGCCGGCGTCGGCGAGCCGGAACCCGCCCGGATACACCGCCTGCTGCCCGTCGCCGATCAGCAGCAGCCCGTTCGGGCCGTCGCCCGCCAGCGCGTGCAGCAGCTTCACGCCGACGAGCGTGAGGTCCTGCACCTCGTCCACGATGACGGCCGAGTACGGCGGATCGGCGGGCCGCTCCTTCAGCTCCGCCAGGGCCGCCAGCAGGACGTCGTTGAAGTCGCAGACGCCGCGCTCCTCGCGCAGCATCTCGTACTCCTCGTAAAGGAGCCAGGCGGCCTCCCGGTGCACGGGCTGGAGCGCGGTCCGGCGGCCGTGCCGGGCCACCGTCCGGTACTCCTCCAGGGAGGTCAGCCCGCGCCCCTTGATGACGTGGTCGATCTCCTCGCGCCAGTACCCCGGCATCGGGTCGATTTCGGCGAGGGCGCTGTCACGGCCGATGGTCAGCCAGGCGCGCGAGAAGGCGTCGTCCGCGCGGGCCGCGTTGAGCGGCACCTCGGCGCCGCGCTCGGCGAGGAACGCCGTCGCCCAGCCGTGCAGGCTGGAGAACTCGACGCGGTCGGCGAACACGCCGGCCATCCGCTCGAAGAGCCGCCGCTGCACGCGCGGCAGGTTGTTGACGAACGTGACGTAGAGGACGCGGTCGCGGCCGCGCCCGGCGAGATGGGCCGCCCGGTGCAGCCCGACGACGGTCTTGCCCGTCCCCGCCGGACCGCTGATGCGCGCGGGCCCGCTCCAGTCGCGGCGGGCGATCGCCACCTGGTCCGGGTGCAGGAACGTCATCCACCGCTCGATGGGCGCGTGCAGGAGCGACTCCAGGGCGGCCTTCTCGACCTCTTCGGTCGCGAACAGGGCCGCGCCGTCGTCCTCGAGACCGGGGCCGCCGCCGGTGCCGCCGTCCTTGAGCGCGGCGGGCTCGTAGGCGGGGAACGCCTCCGCCAGGTGCGCGGCGACGACCCCCACCAGCGCGGGCGTCAGCCGCTTCGGCTCGGCGACCAGCGCGTGGACGAGGTCGGGATGGCCGAGCAGCCGGACCCGCCCCACCCGCGTGTCGAGGCGGTGCCCGGCGAACGCCATGACCGGGACCAGCGCGACCGGCGACAGCCCCAGCGCCGCCACCTCCTCCTCGGCGGTCCGCGTCATCGCCAGCAGCTTGCGGATCTCCTCGTCCCGGGGCACGCCCCCGGCGGCCAGCCGCCCGTCGCTGACGACCGGGCGGTCATGCCAGCGCTTCACGTCGATGACGAACACGCCGCCGGGACCGATGAGGATCATGTCGATGTTCGCCGCCCGCGTCCCCGGCCAGCGGCGGTCCACGAGCAGCCGCCAGCCGACCGCGGTCAGCCCGACGAGCGTGGCGGCGACCGCCCGCTCGGCCTCGGCGGCGGCCTGCCAGCGCCCGGCCAGCCGGTAGGCCTCCCGGGAGCGCCGGGCCAGTTCGAGCGCCTGCTCGCGGGCGCGCCGTCCCCGTTCCCCGGCCGAACCGCCTGCCGCCATCGCCCCGCCTTCGCTCGGCATCCGGATCCCGCCAAGAAGTTACGCTCTTCCCCGATCAGCGGCAATTGTCGTCAGACGCCACGGGGTCACGACCCCCTCCGGACGCGACGAACCCCGCTCTCGTCCGGGGACGGGAGCGGGGTTCGCGTGTGGGGGGATGCCGGGGGGAGCTGGGGGGCGTCTAGTTAGGGGTCACTTGTTGGGCCGGGTCATCCGAGGGGCTTGGGGGTGCCCTTGGTGCCGGCGCCGTGGCCCCAGGACAGGACCTGGTACTTGACGCCCTTGAGGTGGCCGGCGGAGGTGCCGGTGTCGTACTTGCTGGTGGGCTTCTTGCCGTCGACCAGGTGGCGGAAGGTGTAGGTGTCCAGGTCGAGCATGACGCCGCGGTGGGAGGGCTCGCCGGGTCCGCGGTCGCCGACGAAGCCGGTGACGCTGCGGCCCTGGTAGGTGACCTTCACCTTGGTGTTCATCGGCCAGCTGGGGCTGGCGAACATGCCCTTCTGCATGGGCTTGCCGCTGGCGGGGGCGCCGGTGTCGCCGTTGACGCCCGATCCGTCGTCCCAGAAGTAGGACGCGGTGGTGCTGCCCGACAGCACGGCGCGGGTCTTGGGCGCGGCCTTGGCCTTGCTCTTGCCGGTGGTGTGGCC
>NZ_JBEYYT010000431.1:6603-7778 GCF_040645715.1 Spirillospora sp. NPDC046719
CCGTCGTCCCAGAAGTAGGACGCGGTGGTGCTGCCCGACAGCACGGCGCGGGTCTTGGGCGCGGCCTTGGCCTTGCTCTTGCCGGTGGTGTGGCCGGTGGTGTTGCTGTGGTGCCCGGTCACCTGCTGGGAGGTGGCCTTGTGCGCCATCGGCTTGTCCGCCGGGGCGCCGTGGGCGCTCTCGACCGCCACGCCCGCGACCAGCATGCCCGCCAGGGCGGTACCGGTCAGGGCGGTCAGGGCGGTGTCGATGGCTCGCTGCTGCATGTTCATCCTTCGCTCGGTGGTGCGGGCGCCCGCCTCACGCCCGTTGGGGCATGCGAGGTGCGGCGCACGGCACGCGGACGTGATCGCGCGGGGGATGGAAAAAGGGAAGGGGGGAGCACCGCTAGGCGGGTGCGGAAAGGGCGGGGGGAGGGCCCGGGGGCCTTGTGTGGCCCCCGTGGGTCACCGGTATTCGGGGTAGCCGTAGCCGGCGACGGTGGAGGTGTCGCGGACCTTCTGCTTGACGGCGTCGCCGGTGTTGCCCTCGATGGTGTTGATGGTGCCGTCGTGGTTGTCCTTGACGACGATGCCGACGTGGTCGATGCCCTTGATCCCGCCGCCGTTCCAGGCGAAGAAGACCACGGCGCCGGGCTTGGGGGTCTGGCCGAAGTGGCCGGTCTTCTTGAACCACTGGGCGTGGCTGACGGTGTAGGCGTCGGCGCCCATGCCCTTGGTGCCGGTGTTCTGGCCCAGCCAGGACACGAACATGTCGCACCAGGACTGGCCCTTGTAGACCGAGGCGCTCTTGGCGCCGATGCGGTGGGCGTTCTGCTCGCCCAGCGGCGAGTCGATGTACCAGTTGTTGAACTTGCTGTTGCCCGAGGCGTCCTCGTGCGTGCCGACCTGCGTGCGCGCCAGGTTGATGACGTCCTGCGCGGTCGCACCCGCCTTCGCACCGGTCTTAGCACCGGTCTTGGCGGTCTGCCCGCCGGTGTTGGCGCCCTTGGCGTCGGCCTTCACATCGGACTTGACGTCGGTGACGGCGGCGACGTGCGCGGTGGCCGCGGGCTTGGTGGTGGCGGGGTGGGTGTCGGCGTGGGCGGAGGGGACCAGGGAGGCGAAGCCGAACGCGCCGGCCAGGGACAGCACGGCGCCGGCGGCGACGCGGGTGCCGATGCGCTTGGGATCGAA
>NZ_JBEYYT010000432.1:0-7748 GCF_040645715.1 Spirillospora sp. NPDC046719
GGCGCCTCGGCGCCCGGGCCGGGGCTACTTCAGGCCGGCGGTCGCCACCGACCGCACGAAGAACCGCTGCGCGACGAAGAACAGCACGAACACCGGCAGCTGGCTGATCACCGTGCCGGCCATGAGCCGCGGCCAGTTCGTCGTGTGCGCGCCCTGGAACGTCTGCAGGCCGAGCTGGACGGTCATGTGCTCCGGGCTCTGCACCGCGATCAGCGGCCAGAGGAAGTCGTTCCACGTCTGCAGGAACGTCAGCACCGCGAGCGTCGCCAGCGTCGGGCGCATCAGCGGCAGCATCACCTGGAACAGGATCCGCAGCCGGCTCGCGCCGTCGATCCGCGCGGCCTCCTCCAGCTCCCGCGGCACCGTCATGAAGAACTGCCGCAGCAGGAAGATCCCGAACGCGGTCGCCAGGTTCGGCACGATCAGCGCGCCGAGCGTGTCGGTGAGCCCGAGCGTCCGCACCATGATCAGCGTCGGCAGCATGACGATCTGAAACGGCACCATCAGCGTGGCCAGCACCGCGACGAACAGCGCCTTGCTGCCGAGGAACCGGATCCGCGCGAACGCGTAGCCCGCCAGCGAGCAGAACACGAGGTTCCCGGCCACGCAGCTGACCGACACGATCGCGCTGTTGCCGAGCCAGTGCCCGAGCGGCGCGTCCCGCAGCGCGTCGGTGTAGTTGTGCCACTCGATGCCCGACGGCAGGCCGGGCGGGAACCGCCGCGTCTCGGCCTCGGTGGAGACCGACAGCAGCACCATCCAGAGCAGCGGCGTCACCATCACCAGCGCGATCGGCAGCAGGATCAGGTGCAGCGGGCTCGGCCGCCGGAACCGGCGCGCGGCCGGGGCGTTCATCGTCGTCATGCTCATCGGCCCTCGTAGAAGGAGGTGCGGCGGGTGATGGCGAGCTGCACCACGGTCACCAGCAGGATGACCAGGAACAGCGCGCAGCCGACCGCGGCCGCGTAGCCGCCGTCGAAGTCCACGAACGCCTTGTTGTACAGGTGGTAGACGATGACGGTGGTGGCGCGCAGCGGCCCGCCCTTGGTCGTCACGTACACCTCGTCGAACAGCTGCAGCGAGTTGATCGTCAGCCAGACGACGAGGAAGCCGGACGCGGGCGCCAGCAGCGGCAGCTCCACGTGCCGGAACGCCTTCAGCCGGCCGCAGCCGTCCAGCGCGGCGGCCTCCATCAGGTCCTTCGGGACGCTCTGCAGCGCGGACAGGTAGATGATGACGGCGAAGCCGAGCCACCCCCACACCGTCATCGCCACCAGCGCGAACAGCGCCTGGTTCGGATCCTGGAAGAAGCCCTGCTTGGGCAGGCCCGCCTTGGACAGTGCGGCGTTGACCGGGCCGAACTGCGGGTTCAGCAGCCAGTTGAAGATGATCCCGGTCGCGACCGTGGAGGTCACCAGCGGGACGAACACCGCCATCCGGTACAGCGTGATGCCGCGGATCCGCTGGTTGAGCAGCACCGCGATCGGCAGCGCCAGCACCATCGTCAGCGGCACGAACAGCACCGTGTAGATCGCCGACCGCCGGGCGGCGTCCCACATCAGCGGGTCCTTGACCAGCTCGGCGTACTTGGCGCCGCCCGCGAACGTGCCGGGGGAGGTGAGGTCGGTGTCCTGGAAGGACAGCCAGAACGACCACAGCACCGGCAGCATGCCGAAGATCCCGATCAGCAGGATGGCCGGGGAGACGAACCCCCAGCCCGCCAGGTGCTCGCCGAGCCGCCGCCGCGACCGGCGCGGCCGCCGGTCCTTGGCGGCGGGCGCGGTCAGCGCGGTGGACGCCATCAGGAGCCCGCCAGGATGTCGTCGACCTGCTTGGCGGCGTCGGCGAGCGCGGCCTGCGGCTGCTTCTTGCCGAGCAGGACCGCCTGCACGGCGGTGCCGAGGGCCTGCGAGATCTGCGGGTACTGCTTGATGTTCGGACGCGCCTTGGTGACGTTCTGGCTGAGGTTGTCGATGAACACCTTGTTGCCGGGGTACTTGGCCAGGTAGTCCTTGTACTCGGGCAGCTTCTCCTCGGACGCGCGCAGCGGCAGGTCACCGGTCTGCGTGGCGTATCGCAGGTGGATCTGCGGCGACGTCAGCCACTTCAGGAACGCCCAAGCGGTCTTCTGCGCCTTCTTGTCGAAGAGCATGTAGTAGTCGGGGCCGGAGATCGTGGCGTGGGTGGCCTTGCCGGGCAGGTACTGCACGCCGTACGAGACGTCCTTGTTGATCTGGCCGAGGTCCCACGGGCCGGTCCACAGCATGCCGATCCGGCCGGAGTTGAACAGGTTGAGGTACTGCTGGTCGCCGGTGTCGAGGTAGACCGACTTGTCGGTGACGGACATGTCGTGCAGCAGCTGCATGGCCTGCTGCCCGGCGGGGGAGTCGAAGGCCGCCTTCTTGTTCGCGGAGTCGAGCAGGTCGCCGCCGGCCTGCCAGAGGAGGGCGAGGAAGCGCCAGACGGTGTCCTCGGTCCCGTCGTTGACGTAAGCCCAGCCGTACTTGTTGTTCCCCGACAGCTTCTTCGCCGCGTTCCTGAAGTCGTCCCAGGTCCAGTCCGGCGTCGGGTACTTCAGGCCCGCGGCGTCGAACATCTTCTTGTTGTAGACGAGGCCGAGGTTGTCGACCAGCGCGGGGATCCCGTAGATCTTGTCGTCCACGGTGGCGCCCTGGCGGGCCGCGGGGAAGAAGTCGTTCCAGTCGACGGCCGGGTCGCCCTTGACCAGCGAGGTGAGATCCTGGGTCTGGTGGCGGCCGGTCAGCGCGGTGATCGACGAGCCGTACTGGTAGGCGACCGAGGGCGCCTTGCCGGACACGAAGGACGCGAGGGTCTTCTGCAGCGTGTTGTCGTTGTTGCTGAAGACCGGCTCGACCTTCTGGTCGGGATGGGCGCCGTTCCACTCGCCGACGAGCTTGGTGATCGTCTCGGACTGGACGTCGGTGTACCCGTGCCAGAAGGTGATCTTCTTCGCGTCGCCGCCGCCGCCCGAGCCGCAGGCCGAGGAGAGGCCGGCCACCAAGGCGACCCCGGTGACCAGCGCGGTGATCCGGCGACCGCTCGGCTGCCTCATGATCGCCTCCAGATGCTCGTGCTCGATTGTGCAGGATGCGCGGCACTTTAGAACACAATCGCTCAACGGGCAAGGGATCGCGGGACCTCTACGTGGGTTGCTGGTCGCTAACCCCGTCAATCGATCACAATGTTGCAGCGAAGATGCGTGATCGCGCTTGTCGGGGCCGTTCGATCGACAATGATCGGGTGGGGGAGGCGATGATGGCGGAAGTGAGCGGACCGTCCCTGCCGCCGGGCGGGGCGACGGCGGCGGCCGGGCCGAGGCCGGCATGAGGGGGGCGACGGCGGTCCTCTCGTGCCTGCTGGTCCTGTTCGCGCTGTCCGGCGCGGTGCCGGCGGACGCGGTGACCGGCAGCGTCCGCGTCCGGCCGGGCGACGACTGGACGCTGCCCGGATGGGTCCGCCCCTCGCCGAACAGCGGGTTCTTCTCCGAGCAGGCCGCCCCGGAGCACCACGTCGACCTGCGCGGCCTCGACCTCACCTGGCGCCAGCTCCAGCCCGGCGGGCCGGGACGGCTGCGCGACGACACCACCGGCACCGCCGAGGACCTGACCTTCCGGCTGCTGCGCGAGCAGCTCGCGCAGAAGCGGCCGTTCTGGATGCGCGTCTTCGCCAGCGGCTCGTCATGGGCGCCGGGATGGGTGGCCGACGAGTGCGGCGTGGAACCGATCGGTCCGGACTACGAGGGGCGGTACCACCTGCCCGTCTGGAACGAGTGCGTATGGGGGCGGCTCCTCGGCCTCTACAAGAAGCTGTTCGTCGAGTCGGGCCTGCGCGCCGATCCGCGGCTGCGGTTCGTCTACGTCCCCGGCGCCTTCACCTGGGCGGAGTTCGACTACGACATCGTCAGCGCGGCCGCCAAGCAGGGACTGACCTTCGAGGAGTACCGGTCCTGGTACTCGCATGCCTGGCGCGACCTCGCCGCGCTGTTCGGGCCGTACCGCACCAAGCTCGTCTTCACCGGCGAGGACTACCCCTGGAGTCCGTGGGGGAGCAGGACGGACCTGTTCGCCAGGCAGGCGGTCGACGCCGGCCTCGGCGTCCGCACGGGCATCACCGAGGAGTTCAACTACCACCTCAGCGAGGCCCCCTCCTATGGCAGCCGCATAGAGCCCGACGGGCACATGACGGTGGACGAGAGCCTGCCCGTCCACGACGGACGGCACGTCGTCGCCACCGAGAACGAGTGCTTCAACGACTGCGGCTACACCACCGCCGACCCCTACTACGCCGTCCGCCAGGCGAACCTGAAGGCGCTGCAACTGCGGATGAACTGGGTGTACGTGGTGCCCGGCCCGTCCTATATGAAGCAGTACCCGGCCCAATGGCAGTGGGTGCGGCTGAGCATCGGCAAGACCGCCTCCGACTCCCCGGACGCCTGGGCCGCGCTCCGCGACGCGGAGGACACCTATTGGAAGGACGGGACCGGACCGTTCACCGGGAACCGCGCGTGGCGCACCCGGCCGTGGGTGCGCAACCTCGAACGCTGGCTCGTCCAGCGCGACGTCCGGCCGGACGGCACCCCGCGCCGTTCCACGGCCGACGTCCACCGCAACGTCCTCTCCGAGGAGAACGGCACCGCCTACGAGGGGCTCCGCACCGACCGCGCGCACGGCCAGACCTCGATGTACTTCGACGTCGACGACCGGTTCCGCGCCCGGCGCGACCGGCGGGCGGTGGACGTCAAGGTGACCTACCGCGACGCGGGCCGCGGCGCGTGGTGGATCGAGTACGAGGGCGGGCGGTCGCCGCGCGTCCGGCGCTCGGGCGACGGCGCGTGGAAGACCGCGACGGTGCGGCTGCCCCGTCCGGTGTTCGCCGGACGCCTGCGCGGCGGCACCGACTTCCGCCTCGCCACCGGCGCGGGCGACGACCTGGACGTCCGCTTCGTCCGCGTGGTCCGCCGCAGCGGCCCCTGACGGCGGGCGCCGCCCTCCGGGCCGCGGCCGTCCCGCGTTTTGCATCCCGCAGGGCGGATAAGGAGCGGACGAGCGACGTCGTGCGATCGCGGGACGTGACCGTTCTCTCGGGCCTTGGGGAGGCAGTGATGAGCATGCCGCACAGAATGGTGCGCCGGCTGGAGCAGGCGGAGGTGCTGGACAAGGTCGCCGGGCCGCTGAGCTCCGCGGTCCAGCGCGTGGTACGGCCGCGGATCGTCCGCAACCTGCTCAGCGGGACCCATCTGGGCCATCCGCTGCACCCGCCGCTCACCGACGTGGCGATCGGCGCCTGGAGCATGTGCACGCTGCTGGACGCCGTCGGGGGACCCGACGCCGAACCCGCCGCCGACCTGCTGGCGATCACGGGGGTGGCCGCCGCCGTGCCGACCGCGATGTCCGGGCTGAACGACTGGTCCGACACCCTCGGAGCCGAACGGCGGGTGGGCATGGTCCACGCCGCGGCCAACACCATGGCACTGGGCCTGTACGGGGCGTCCATCGCCATGCGGGCCCGCGGGGACCGCCGCGCCGGCAGGGCCCTCGCGCTCGCGGGCTTCGGGGTGCTGGGGTTCAGCGCCTACCTCGGCGGCCACCTGTCCTTCGTGATGGGCGTCAACGTCAACCGCACCGCCTGGCAGCAGGGGCCGCAGGACTGGACGCCGGTCCTCGGCGAGGACGAGCTGCCCGACAGCGAGCACCGGACGGTGGACGTCGGCGGCGTCCCGATCATGCTCTACCGGGCGGACCGGCAGATCTACGCGCTGGCGGCCACGTGCACCCACCTCGGCGGGCCGCTGGACGAGGGCACGGTCGCGGAAGGCTGCGTCACGTGCCCCTGGCACGGCAGCACCTTCCGGCTCTCCGACGGCGGCGTCGTGCGCGGACCGGCCAGCACGCCGGAACCCCGCTTCGAGGCGCGCGTCCAGGACGGGCGCATCGAGGTCCGCGTCCCGCCGCCGGGCGCTCCGGCCCGCAAGGGCGAGGGCGCGCACGCCGGCCCGACCGAGCGGATGGGCCGGGCGGCCCGCCGCCGGATGGCGCGGGTCTCCTGACCGGCCGCCCCGCGTCCCGTCGCGGGCGGGCCGGGCACCGCGAACCCGGCTCCCGGCCCGCGACGCGTCCGCGGCTCAGCCGAGGACGGCCGGCTTCAGCTCCTGCTCGCACCACTCGCGGAAGGTGGTGGGCGAGGTGGACTCGGGAGTGCGCGGCTCGGCACTGTCCAGGCCGTTCTCCTTGGCCACGGCCATCTCGACCAGTCCCTGGGCGTTCGCCTCGGACACCCCGCGCGCGAGCATGCTCTCCTTGAAGGCCTCGACGGAGATCCGCTGATGGCGGACGGGCCGCCCGAGCACCTCGGACATGATCCGCGCCAGGTCGTCGTTCGACAGGTCCTCCGGGCCGAGCACCGGGACGTCGCCGCGCCCCGTCCACGACGGGTCGAGCAGCAGCTTCAGGGCGGCGTCGGCGATGTCGCGGCAGGCGCACGTCGGCAGCTTGCGGTCCCCGGAGATCGCCGAGTAGAACACGCCGTCGTTCTTGATGCTCTCCACTTGGCCGAGCATGTTGTCCATGAAGGTCGGCAGCGTCAGCGCCCGGAAGTGCACGCCGGTGCCCGCGATGAGGTCGTCCATCTTCAGCGTCGCCGTGACGTGGCCGGCCTCGGGGAGCACCCCGCGGCCCAGGGCGGAGACGCAGACGACCCGCTGGACGCCCTGGCTCCGGAACGCCTCGCAGGCCGGGCCCGCGAAGCGGGAGTAGACGTCGTCGAGGCTCTCGGCCCGGTGGTCCGGCGGCGCGAGCCAGAAGACGGCGTCGGCGCCCGCGAACGCCTTGGCCACGACGTCGGGGTCGCCGTGCGACCCTTCGACCACCTCGGCGCGCTCGCGCACGTGGTCGGGCAGCCGGGACGCATCCCGCACGATCACGCGGACCGGTGCTCCGGCGGCGAGCGCGCCGTCGACGACCCGGCGGCCGATCCTGCCGGTGGGCGTGGTGATGACGATCATTGAAGTCTCCAGACGCGGAAAAGGGGAGCGCGGGCGCCGGAACGGCGCCGGCATCGACCAGTCAAGCCACCGCCGCCGCGGACCTGAAGGATCGATCCGGTCCGCATTGATACCCTGGGGATATGAATGACCTGGAGTCGCGGCAGCTCAGGTACTTCGTGGCCGTCGCCGAGGAGCTGAACTTCGGGCGGGCCGCCGAGCGGCTGGGCATGGCGCAGCCGCCGCTGTCCCGGGCGATCCGCGAGCTCGAACGCGGGCTCGGCGTGCGGTTGTTCGAGCGCACCACCCGCCAGGTCGCGCTGACCCCCGCCGGCGAGGTGCTGCTGCGGGACGCGCGCACCGCGCTGGAGGCGATCACCGCCGCCGCCCGCCGGGCCGTGCACGCCGGACGGCCCGCGCCGGAGCTGCGGCTCGCGCTCAAGGCCGACTTCGACGCCGGGCTGCTGCCGCAGTTCCTCGCCGCCTACCGGCAGGAGCCCGAGGCGATCCCGGTGGAGCTGGTGCTCGGCGGCCGGGGCGACCAGGAGGCGGCGCTGCGCGACGGCCGCGCGGACGTCGCGGTCCTGCCCGAGCTGACCGACGACCGCGGCCTGGACGTCGAGCCGCTGCTGACCGAGCCCCGGCTGGTCGCGCTGGCCGCGTCCGACCCGCTCGCCGCCCGCTCCTCGCTGTCCCTGTCCGACTTCGCCGGCCGGGTGCTGCCCGACGGCAGGCCCGCCGAGCTCGG
>NZ_JBEYYT010000433.1:0-7698 GCF_040645715.1 Spirillospora sp. NPDC046719
GACCGCGACCGCGGTCGGCACGCCGAGCAGCCGTCCCGTGACGGCGGTGTGCGAGAGCAGGGTGCCGCGCTCGACGACCAGCCCGGACGCGGCGATCATCAGGGAGAGCCAGCCGGGGTCGGTCTCGCGGGCGACGAGGATGCGGCCCGCGCAGTCGCCGGGCGGGACGCGCGGGTCCAGCACGATCTTGGCGCGGCCGCGGACCGTCCCGCCGCCGGACCCGAGCCCGCGCAGCGTGCCGTCCGCGCCGGCGTCGCCGTCCGAGCCGAGCGGGCGCGCGTGCCGCAGCGCGGCGGCGGCCGGGCGCGCGGCGGGCGCCGACAGCAGCGCGGGCGGGGGCGGCACGGCCCGGTTCCGGACGCGTTCGGCGCGCCGCAGCGCGGCGAGCCCGCGCAGGTCGCAGCCGGGCAGCGTGCCGTCGAACGCGCCGATGACCTCCTCCACGGTGAGGTCGGCGACGTCGAGCGGGTCGTCGAGCTGCCCGGCGGCGGCGAGATCGCCGCCGAGCCGCCACATCACCTCGCGGGACAGCCCGAACAGCTGCGTGCGGCAGAACCGGGCGTCCTCCCGCGCGCGCACGGACCAGCGCATCATGCCGAGCAGTACGCGCAGGACGGCCCGTCTGGCCGGGCCCGGGCAGGATTCGCGCAGCCTGCGGCGCGCCTCGGCCGCTGCGCGCGCCTCGGCCGCCCGGTTCGCGGCGACCGTCGCGCCCTGCCGGACGAGCGGCCGCAGGAGCGCGGCGGTCATCCAGGGCCGCTGCCGCGGCGTGGGCTCGTCGAGCTTGAGGTCGTGCACCGCGCGGTCGCCATAGCGGCACAGGTAGGCGCGGGCGGACGCGGCGAGCGACGCGCCGTGCCGGCCCTCGGCGATGTCGGCCCAGACGGCCCGCAGATGCTCCTCGTCGGTGCGTCCGCCCAGGTCGTCGGCCAGCAGGGCCGCCTTCAGCGCGGGCACCCCGGCGGCACGCTCGGCCAGCGCGATCGCGGCGCGGACGGCGGCGAGCGACCGGTTCTCCGGACCGCCGCACAGCAGCCCGGGCAGCATTTCCGGTCCGGCGCCCGTCCAGCGGCGCAGCAGCGCGGTGGCGGCCCGCACGAGGAGCAGGCCGTAGACGCCGTTGGCGAGCGTGACGCCCCAGCGCACCGACACCTCGGCCCACGCCCACCGGTACAGGGTGATCAGCTCGTCCGGGGAGTACTCGGCGAGCGGGCGGGACGCGGGGCCGCGGACGTCCGCCATCAGCGCGTCCCACCAGCGCAGGAACCGGACGGTGGCGCGGCGGTGCCCCGCGGCGCGCCAGGCGAGCGCGGGCAGCGCGGCGGCGACGCGGGCGCGCGGCCACCGCCGGCCCGATCGCGCCTCGCCGGTGATGCCCATCCCCTCCTCCCAGCCCGCCCGGATCAGGTCGAAGACGGGCAGCTGCCCGTGCAGTTCCTGCCAGTCGTCCAGCCGGTAGTAGACGCGGCCGTCGAGGTGCCCGACCATCCGCGCGAGCCGGTGGCCGTTCGCGCGCAGCCGCCGCGCGGGCACGCCCATCCGCCGGTACAGGTCGGTAAAGGCGAGCTGGTAGAAGGCGCGCGCCTGCGAGTACGCCAGCGCGCCGGACACGCCGGGGAAGCTCTCGGTGATGTTGTGGTTGCCCCAGTGGACGCGCGGCCGCCCCTCGTCGGCGGCGGCGGCCAGCGGGCGGGCCTGCACGAGGTGGACGGCGCCGTCGGACGTGACGGTCCCCTCGATGTCCTGCGGGCGGCCGAACAGCCGCTCGACGCGCGCCGCGAGGCCGCTGATCTCCCTGGCCAGTTCGTCGGTGAGCACCGGCGCGGTGCGCAGGCCCTCCGGGACGGCGACGGTCCGCGGACCGTCCCCGCCTTCCTCCGGCGGCCCGACCATGCGGTGCTTGGTCACGACCTCCGCCTCGACGCGCCCGGTGCCGGGATCGACGAAGAAGTGGTCGACGTCGGCCTTCTCCTGGACGACGCCCTCGCCGATGCCGTGCGCCGCGGCGATGACGTGCCGGCGCGTCCCGTCGCGGGGGTCGCGGGTGAAGGCGACGAACGACCGGGTTCCCGGGACCATCCGCTGGACGCCGACCGCGACCCGCGCGGCCGCCGGGTCGATCCCCCGGAACTCCCGGTAGCGGACGGCCTCGGCTTTGAACGCCGACGCCCAGCAGCGCGCCACCGCCTCCAGCAGCCCGTCCCGCCGGACGTACAGGAAGCTGTCGCTCAGCCCGGCGAACGGATCGTCCGCCGCGTCCTCGCCCCTCCCGTCCGGGCCGGGGACGGCGCACGCGCGCACGGCGACCGTCCCGCGCGCGCCCGCCGGCCCGCCGCCGGCCAGCTCGTCGAAACCCGCGAGCAGGCGGGCCGCGAGGGCACCGTCCGGGACGGCCGCCGCCAGCGCCTGCGCGGCGAACCCGCACCACTGCGCGGCCGGGACCGCCGAGCGCGGCGGCAGGCCGCCGCTCAGCGCGTCCAGCGCCCGGTCGAACTCCGACACGGGCACGCAGAAGAACTCCGGCACGGGGAAGCCCGCGTCCCGCAGCGTCTCCAGCCGGGCGAACTTGTGCCCGACCTCCCCCGCCCCCATCGATCCCGCCCCCATCGATCCCGCCCCCATCGATCCCGAGATCATCGACCCGCTCACCACACCTTCGGCAGCACGCGCGCCCGTCCGGCGGCGTACGGCGGGTAGCCCGGAACGTCCCAGAGCGCCCGTTCCTCCACGCGGATCCGCCAGGCGACCGCCGCCGCGAGCAGCGCGAACGCGGCCGCGGTGAGCGGTGCGAGGAAGAAGCAGGCGAAGGCGAGGTTGGCCAGCAGCATCCCCGCGTACGCCGGATGCCGGACGACCCGGTAGACGCCGCCGGTCACGACGCGGTGGCCGTCCTGCCGCACCACGTGGTGCGAGTAGAACCGGCCGAGCGTGCGGATCGCGGTCCGCCGCAGCGCGACCCCGGCGACGAAGGCGACCGAGGCGAGAACGGGGACCGCCGTCCACGGCGACGACGCCGGCCACGGGAACGGCCCGAGGGAGGCGGACGCGACCAGCAGGAGGCGGGCGAGCGCGTACGGCGGCAGGGTCCGCGCGTCCGCCGGGGACGCGGCGGCGCGCCGGAACGTCACCGGCGCCTCCAGCAGCAGCCATCCCAGGTACAGCGCGAGCATGACCGCCGGCGCGGCGCCGTCGCGCGGCGCGTGGACGGCGATCCCGGCCACGAGGAGGCCCGCGCCCGCGAGGAAGGCCGCGCGGGGCGCGAGCAGCAGGACCGTGTCGCGGAGCGGGTCGCGGACCGGTTCGCGGAGCGGATGGTTCATGACGACCGGGTCCGCTCGTAGCGCTCCGCGTCGACCGCGTACGCCTCGTAGGCCAGCGACCCGAGGTCGGCGCCCGTCGCGGCGTCCGCGAGGGTGGCCGCGCACCGGGACCGCGGCCCCGGCACCCGCGCGACCGGCCAGCGCAGCAGGAGCGGGACGGCCCCGTCCAGCCGGAACGGCACGTCCAGCCGCAGCGACACCCACAGCAGGCGCGCGTCCATCGGCCTGCCGTGCTCGCTGTGCTCCAGCAGCGTGGCGAACTGGCGGCCCGCCTCGACGATCTCCACGGGACTCCAGGCGGCCCGGTCCCTGCCCGGCGGCCGCAGCACGGCCGCCTCCACCGCGCCGCGCCCGCGCCGCACGGGCTCCCCCACCAGGATGTTCTCCGGACGGCGCCGGTGCACGAGGTCCGCGCTCGCCTGCCGGGACGGCGGGATCACGGCGCGCGGGCGCCCTGGGCTGGGCGGCCCGGCCGCAGGGGCGTCGTCGTCGGTGAACGCGATCGAGCCGGCGCACACCTCCCGGGCCCCCTGCCGGGCGGCGACCGTCCAGGCGCGGTTGCGGCCAGGGACGGGACGGCACGACAGCGTGGTGCCACGGTCGAGCTCGCAGAACCGGGTGAAGTCGAGCCCGGCCACCACCCGCCCGGCCCGCCGTCCGCGCGATCGCGCCGAGTCCGCGCGGACGGCGAGGTCCAGCATGCCGCTGAACAGCAGCATTCCCGGCACATGGTCGAGGGGGTGGTCGAAGTAGAAGGGATCGGACTCGTCGACGACCAGCTCGCGGAATCGTTCAATGACGGACGCGGCCATGCGCCCTCCCTCCATAATCGGCCCCATGCCCTTGCCCGGCGGCCCGCGAAAAGGCCGCCCGGCACCCTTACCGGAAGCACAGGAAATCCAGCGGGACGGCCGTCATCTTGCTACAGAAATGCGTCCGGATGAACTGCACCCATGGGCAGTCCGGGCGGCGCGGGTCTTCCCAGACCGGCAAGGCGCGGCCCGCCGGACGCGCCGTACGGCGGGCGCGGACGGCCCGGAACCCGCATGTCAGGAGCCACTTGCACGGACGGCCGCGGTCGGCCGGCGGGCGGCGGGCGGCGGGCCCGGCCCCGTCCAGCCGGAATGCGGGCGGAATGCGCGCGTTTCCCGCCCTTCCGGCCGTGCGCTTTAAACGGGCAGTCGCACAAGATAGATTTTCAGATCAGGTTTCAATGATTCCGCGGACCGCCGTTCTTGTGACATGGCCCACAAATCATTTGGCAGAATGCGGCCACATGGAGCAGGGCCCGGCGCGGCGCCCGCTCGAAGCGTGCTACCGCGCCGGGCCCCGCCCGGTTCCGTCCGGCTCCCCCGGCTCCCCCGGCTCCGTCCGGCTCCGCCCGGTCAGGCCGGAACGTGGTCCTTCTGCCGGCGCCAGTGCCGGTGCTTGGCGATCGCGTCGATGAACACGGCGCCGAAGCCGCCGCCGGGGCCGCGCCCGGTGACGACGCCGGCGTCCTCGACCGTGCCGTCCTCCGAGGTCTTCACTCCGGTGATCCCGGCCCGCTCCAGCAGCGCGGCGCCCTCGTCCAGCGCACCGATCGCCTTGCAGTGCACGAACGCCTCCGCGACGAAGTGCACCGCGTCGCCGTCCCGCGCGAGCGTCCGCACGCTCGCCTCTCCCCCGGGCACCAGCACCGCGTCATAGAGGACGGACGCGACGGTCGGCATCGCGCGGGTCACCGAGACCTGCGCGCCGTTGGCGGCCTGGACGTGCCCGTCCTCGGCGGCGAGCACCTCGCACACCGCGCCCGCCTCGGTCAGCGCGTCGCCGACCGCGCCGACGGCCGCCGAGTCGACGCCGTCCGCCACCAGGATCGCGACCTTGCGGCCCCGCACCGACTCGGCGGGCGCGTTGTCCTGGCTGAGCGCGGGCGAGGTGCGGCCGTGGTTGGCGATCGGGGCGTCGGTGGGCGGCTCCACCCCCACGCCCTCGGCGACCCGCACCGCGAGGTCGTGGTCGACGTGGTTGAGCTGCGCGACCACGCCCTCCCGGATGTGCTTGTGCTCGCACTTGCCGAGCTCGAACCGGAACGCGCCGACGATGTGCTCCTTCTCCCAGTCGGACATGCTGTTCCAGAACAGCGTCGCCTGCGAGTAGTGGTCCTTGAAGCTCTCGCTCCGCTTGCGGATCTTCTCGCCGTCCACGCGCTCCTGGTAGTGGGTGAACGAGCCGGGTCCGCCGACCGCCGGGCAGCCGCCGCCGAGCGAGTTCTTGTGGTAGCTCGCCTGCCCCTGGTGCAGCTTCGTCTGGTGGTACCCGTCGCGCTGGTGGTTGCGGACGTCGGCGACCGGCTGGTTCACCGGGATCTGCGGGAAGTTCGGCCCGCCCAGCCGGATCAGCTGGGTGTCCAGGTAGGAGAACAGCCGCGCCTGCAGCAGCGGGTCGTTGGTGAAGTCGATGCCCGGCACGACGTTGCCGAGGTGGAAGGCGACCTGCTCGGTCTCGGCGAAGAAGTTGTCGGGATTGCGGTCCAGCACCATCCGGCCGACCGGCCGCACCGGCACCTCCTCCTCCGGAATGATCTTGGTCGGGTCGAGCAGGTCGAACCCGAACCGGTGCTCGTCCTCCTCCGCCACCAGTTGCACACCGAGCTCGTACTCGGGGAAGTCGCCGCCCTCGATGCGGTCCCACAGGTCGCGCCGGTTGAAGTCGGGGTCCTTGCCGGCGATCTTCTGCGTCTCGTCCCACGCGAGCGAGTGGGTGCCGAGCTTCGGCTTCCAGTGGAACTTCACGAACGTGCCGCGGCCCTCGGCGTTGACGAGCCGGAACGTGTGCACGCCGAACCCCTGCATCATCGCGAAGCTGCGCGGCAGCGCCCGGTCCGACATCAGCCACATCATCATGTGCATCGTCTCGGGCTGGAGCTGGACGAAGTCCCACAGCGTGTCGTGCGCGGACGACGCCTGCGGGATCTCGTTCGGCGGCTCCGGCTTCACCGCGTGCACGAAGTCGGGGAACTTGATGCCGTCCTGGATGAAGAAGACCGGCATGTTGTTGCCGACCAGGTCGAAGTTGCCCTGGTTCGTATAGAACTTGGTCGCGAAGCCGCGGACGTCGCGGACGGTGTCGGCCGACCCGCGCGACCCGGCGACCGTCGAGAACCGCACGAACACCGGCGTCGTCAGCGACGTGTCGCGCAGGAACTCGGCGGTGGTGTAGTCGGCCAGCGACTCGGTGAGCGTGAAGTGCCCGTACGCGCCGGAGCCGCGCGCGTGCACGACCCGCTCGGGGATCCGCTCGTGGTCGAAGTGGGTGATCTTCTCGCGGAGGTGGAAGTCCTCCAGCAGCGACGGGCCCCGCTCGCCCACCGTCAGGGAGTTGTCGGTGTCGTCGACCCGGAGGCCCTGGTCGGTGGTGAGCCCGGCCGCCCCGTCCGGGCTCACGCGCCGCCGTTCCAGCTGCTCCTGCTTCCGGTCCTCGTGGCCGGCCGGGTTGGCCATGGTCCAGCTCCTCGTGGCTGCTCGGTGATCGCACTCGGTGGGGCCGCTACCCGGCGGACCCCCCGCCATGCACGCTTTGACCGGAACTTGAGCACCCCCGCCGCGTCGCCGCAGGACGCCCGCCGCCGGGCGCGGACCCTTGTCAAACGGCTGACAATCGGCCCCGCCCGGCGGTGCGGACGGATGAGTGTCGCCCGCCCGGTCCGGTGCCTAGGTTGAGACGACCGGGCGCTCGGTCGAGGAGGTGTCGCCATGACGACGGCATACGAGGACGCGCACACCGGATCGCCGGTTCTGGACGGGCTGACGGAGGAGCCGTGGCGGGACGTCCCGGCCGAGGAGGCGCGCTGGATGCGCCCGCGGCTGCCGGACCTGCTCGGCCCGATGGTGCAGGGCGTGCTGCGGCACGTCCCCGAGTACGACCGGCCGGGCGACGCCGCCTACGTCCGCGTCGCCGAGGCCGCGGTCGCGCACGCGATGGAGCACTTCGTCCAGATGATCGCCGACCCGGACACCTCCTGGAAGGAGGTGTACCAGGTCTTCTTCGACGTCGGGTACGGCGAGGCCGTCGAGGGGCGCAGCCTGGAGCACCTGCAGAACGCGATGCGGGTCGCGTCGCGGCTGGCCTGGCGGCACCTGGCGGTCGAGGCGGAGCGGCTCGGCCGCCCGCGCGCCCTGGTCAGCCTGCTCGCCGAGGCCAACTTCGCCTACCTGGACGCGCTCGCGTCCGCCGCCGCGCACGGGTACGCGCGGGCGCGCGAGAAGGCCGCCGGGGAGCGCGAGCAGCGCCGCGGCCGGCTGCTGGCGCTGCTGCTGTCGGACCCGGCCGCGCCGCCCGAGGTCGTCGGCGAGCAGTCCGCGCGGGCGGGCTGGCCGCTGCCGCGCCGGCTCGC
>NZ_JBEYYT010000434.1:0-7695 GCF_040645715.1 Spirillospora sp. NPDC046719
GCCGAAGGCGCCCGCGACCTCCTCCACCGGCAGCACCGGCGTGCGGCGCCCGCCGCGCGCCTCCGTCAGCCGGCCGTTCTCGACGAAGTACCCGGCGCCGCCGCCCGCCAGGTGCCGGACCAGCACCGGGGCGTCCGCCGACATCGCGAAGAAGCACACCTCCGGGTCCCGGCGCGCCACCGCGGGACGCCCGGCGAGCCCCGCCGACGGGCCGTCCTCCGCGTTCAGCACCAGATGGCCGCCCCGGCGGATCTCCTCGGCGACGAGCGCCTTGATGTCGATCAGGTCGTCCACCGACTCGGTGGCGTCCATGCCGAGGTGGTCGCGGGTGATGTTGGTGACCACGGCGACGTCGGCGCGGTCGTAGCCGAGGCCGCGCCGGACGATCCCGCCGCGCGCCGTCTCCAGCACCGCGGCCTCCACCGACCGGTCGCCGAGCACCATCTCCGCCGACCGCGGCCCGGACGCGTCCGACCGGTGGATCAGCCGGCCGCCCACGTACACGCCCTCGGTGCTGGTCATGCCGGTGCGCACGCCGTGCAGCTCCAGCATGTGCGCGATCATCCGGACCGTGGTGGTCTTGCCGTTGGTGCCGGTCACCGACACCACCGGCACCCGCGACGGGGTCCCCGGCGGGTACATCAGGTCGATGACGTCGCCCGCCACGTCGCGGGGCTCGCCCTCGTACGGGGCCAGGTGCATGCGCAGCCCCGGCGCGGCGTTCACCTCCAGGATCCCGGCGGCGCCGCGTTCGGCGGGAAGCGGCGAGCCGATGTCGGGCAGCCGCAGGTCGATGCCGCACACGTCCATCCCCACGGTCGCGGCGGCCCGCACGCACATCGCGGCGACCTCGGGGTGCACGTCGTCGGTGACGTCCCGGCTCGTCCCCCCGGTGGACAGGTTCGCGTTGCGGCGCAGCCGCACCGTCTCGCCCTCCCCGGGCACCGAGTCGGGGCCGTGGCCCTGCCGCGCCAGCAGCGCCAGCTCGGTCGCGCCCAGCGCCAGCCGGGTGAGGGGACGGTCGTGGCCCTCGCCGCGCGCGGGGTCGGCGTTGACCCGCTCCACCAGCTCCGCGACCGTGGACGTCCCGTCGCCGGTGATCCGCGCCGCGGTCAGCTCTGCCGCCGCCGCGATCCGTCCGCCGACCACCAGGACCCGGTAGTCGCGGCCCGGGATGTAGGACTCGACGAGCACCCCGGGCGCATCGGCCCGGGCGTCCCCGCCCGCCGCCGACGTGAACGCCGCCACCACCTCCGGCGGCTCCGACAGCTCGATGTGGACGCCCTCGCCCTGGTGCCCCGACAGCGGCTTGACGACCACCGGCGCGCCGATCTCCCGCAGCGCCTCCAGCGCCTCGGCCGGCGACTGCGCCACCCGGCCCTCCGGCACGGGGACGCCCGCGTCCGCCAGCATCCGGTGCGCCAGCCGCTTGTCCGCGGCGACCTCCATCCCGATCGCGGACGTGCGGTCCGTCATCGCCGCCCAGGCCAGCCTGCGGTACCGCCCGTACCCGAGCCGCAGCAGGTTCAGGCCGCCGACGCGGCGGACCGGCACGCCCCGCTCGCGGGCGGCGCGCGCCAGCGCCGCGGTGCTCACCCCGAGCCTGCCCGCCTCGTGGTCGGCGGCGATCGGGGCGAGGTCCGGCGCGGGGTCCGGCACCGTCCCGGACAGCGCCGCGGTCACCGTCCGCACCGCCAGCTCGACCAGCCTCTCCACCAGGTCCGTCTCGGCCGGCTCGTCCCGGGGGCATTCGAGGATCAGCTCGTAGTCGCCGGGGCCGCCCGCGCGGACCGTCCGGCCGAAGTACGCCTCCCGGCCGATCAGCCCGGACAGCTCCAGCGTCACGTGCTCGGTGACGTGGCCGAAATAGGTGCCGCGGTCCATCGCGTCGAGCAGCCCGCCCGGCCGTCCGGCCGAGCAGTGGTGCGAGCGCAGCCCCGGCAGCGCCGCCACCAGCCGCTCGGCGAAGCCCGGGTGGTCGGTGGTCTCGTGCCCGGTCAGGTCCTGCAGGTCCAGCCGCGCGACGGCGACCGGGCGGTTCAGATAGACGTTCGGACCGCCGAGGCGGCGCACATGCAAGAGCCGCACGGTCACTCCTCCCCGGGCCCGCGCATCGTGCCGATCGCGGGCAGCCGGTCGTGCATCTGGAACGCGCAGCCGGCGGGCAGCAGGTGCAGGGAGACGTCGAACATCGCCATCGGCTCGTCGTCGGACGCGGCGTAGGCGACGGTCGACTGGCCCGCGTCCACGACGGTCACGACCCCCGTGCCGACCACCTGGAACTGCCCGTCGCCGACCACGATCGCGGTGTCCTCGTCGATTCCGACGCCGAGCAGCCGGGTGTCCAGCGCTATGCCGCTGAGCAGCCTCGGCAGCCGCCCCCGCTCGTTGAAATGCATGTCGATCAGCACGTTGTCCAACAGCGCCAAGCCCGGACCCACCTTCACGCTGGAGGCCGCGACCTCATGGCCGTGGCCGCCGAGGATCATCCAATGCCCCATCGCGGTCGCGCCGGCGCTCGTTCCCGCGATCACGAGGCCCTCCTGCTTCAGCCGGCGTTTGAGCAGCTCGTTGGTCCGCGACCCCACCAGGGTCCGGATCCGCGACTGGTCGCCGCCGCTGAACAGCACCCCGGTCGCCGCGTCCAGCGCGCGCAGCGTCGCGGCGTCGTCGGCGGCGGCGCGGCCGAGCAGCCGCAGCTCCCGCACCGACGGCACGCCGAGCCGCCCGAACACCGCGGTGTACTCCTCGGCGACCTCCTCGGGAACCTCGGTCGCGGTCGTCACCACCACGATCCGCGCGTCCTCCGCGCCGGCCAGCTCGACGAACGTCTCCAGGGGCCCGGCCCCGCAGGTCCGGTTCTCCGCCCCGCCAATGATCAGCAGCCGGCCCTTGCGTCCGGCGTCCCCGCTTCTCTCTTTCACACCTACCGACTACCCCTGATCACTCCGGGTAGTCGCGTGTTCGCGAGCTGTCATGAGAACGGCTCCCCGGCCCGCCGGCGGCAGTGGCCGCGCGCCGGGGGAGGGGCCTCCCGGAACCGCGTTCGCGCACCTGCCGGAGCATCGTCCCCGCTGTGTCATGCTGGGCGGATGAGCGGCAGCTCTGTTCCCCCGAGCGGGCCTTCCGGCCCGTCGCCCGTCCCGGCGCCGGCGCGCCGCCCGACCGGGCCCGAGGCCGCGCTCGCCGCGGCGTCCGCGCACTACCTGCGGGGAGAGCCGATCGACATGTCCGCGCTCGCCGCCGAGCTGGGCGTCGGCCGCGCCACCCTCTACCGCTGGGTCGGCAGCCGCGAGCAGCTGCTCGGCACCGTGCTGGCGGAGATGACCGAGCGCACCTACCGGGTCGCCGCGCGCGGCGTGCGGGGCACCGGCCCGGAGCGGATCCTCACGGTGCTGGACCGGTTCATGCGGGCGGTGGTGGACGCCGCGCCGCTCAAGGCGTTCACCGAGCGCGAGCCCCGGCTGTTCATCCGGCTCGCCACCATGCCCGGCACCATCGAGGACCGCGCGACCGAGCTGCTGACCCAGGAGCTGCAGCGGGAGATCGACCGCGGCGCGCTGCGGGTGCCGCTGCCGACCCGGACGCTCGCCCAGGCCGTCGTCCGCATCGCCGACTCGTTCATGTACGCGCACTACCTGGGCGGGAACCGGCCGGAGATCGAGCAGGCCCTCGAGGTGGTGGAGCTGCTGCTGCGTCCCTGCGGGCACGAGGCGGCGGCGGCTCGCGGACACCGGCCGCGCGACGGCGAGGGAATCTCCGAGCCCGTCTGAGCGCTGAGGTTTTTAGCGGGAATGACTATTTCGTGGCATTCATTCGCCATGAGAGGCTGGAGATCATTGGACGCACTGTCGAACGAGGAACGGCCGGGCCGTGACTGACATCCCCCGCCGCGCGGTGACGCGCACCGCGAAACTGGCGACGCTCCCGCTCGGCTTCGCCGGGCGCACCGCCCTCGGCTTCGGCAAGCGGACCATCGGCCGGCCCGCCGAGGCCGTCGCGCTGGAGGTCCAGCGGCGCACCGCCGAGCAGCTGTTCTCCGTGCTCGGCGAGCTCAAGGGCGGCGCGATGAAGGTCGGGCAGCTCCTGTCGATCTTCGAGGCCGGGCTGCCCGAGGAGGTCGCCGCGCCGTTCCGCGCGAGCCTCACCCGGCTGCAGGAGGCCGCGCCGCCGATGCCGGCCGCCACCACGCACAAGGTCCTCGCCGAAGGGCTCGGCGCCGACTGGCGCGACCGGTTCGCCGAGTTCGACGACCGGCCCGCAGCCGCCGCGTCCATCGGCCAGGTGCACAAGGCCGTCTGGCACGACGGGCGGACCGTCGCGGTCAAGGTCCAGTACCCGGGCGCCGCCGACGCGCTGATGAGCGACTTCAACCAGATCTCCCGGCTGAGCCGCGTGATCACGCCGCTGTTCCCGGGCGTCGAGGTCAAGCCGGTCGTCGCCGACCTGAAGCGGCGGCTGCAGAAGGAGCTCGACTACGTCGACGAGGCCCGCGCCCAGACCGCCTTCCACGACGCCTACGCCGGCGATCCCGACTTCGTCGTCCCGGCGGTCGTCGCGCAGTCCGGGAACGTGCTGGTCACCGAGTGGCTGGACGGCACCCCGCTGGCCAAGGTCATCGCCGAGGGGAGCCGGGAGGAGCGCGACCGCGCGGGCCTGCTGCTGTTCCGCTTCCTGCTGTCGGGCCCGTCCCGCTGCGAGATGATCCACATCGACCCGCACCCCGGCAACTTCCGGCTGCTGGACGACGGCCGGCTCGGCGTCATGGACTTCGGCGGCGCCGCCCGCGTCCCCGGCGAGCTGCAGTGGTCGATCGGCCGGCTGCTGCGCATCGGCACGCTCGGCGACCCCGACGAGATCGTGGACGCGCTGTGGGAGGAGGGCTTCCTCGCGCCGGACGCGGAGGTCGACCCGGAGGAGGTGGCCGCGGTCGTCACCCCGCACGCGGCGCCGTTCGCCGTCGACCGGTTCCGCTACACCCGCGAATGGATGCGGGAGCAGACGTCGCGCGGCCTCGGCCTCGCCTCCGACATGCGGCCGGGCGCGCTCGCCCGCCAGTTCCGGCTGCCGCCGCAGTACCTGGCGGTGAGCCGCGCCCTGGCGGGCGGCGGCGGTGTGCTCTGCCAGCTGGAGGCGGAGGGCGACTACCGCGCCGAGGCCGAGCGCTGGCTCCCCGGCTTCGCCGACGACGACGGCCCCGACCTCACCGACGAGACCGAGGCCACCGCCTGACCCGCGGGCCCGGCCGCGCGGCCGGGCCGAACGCGCGGCGAACGCCGCGGGACGCCGGCGAGCGGAGGCCGCCGTCAGGAGAGGGCGCGGGCCTCTTCCTCCTCGACCTGGCGGTTCCAGTCGCGCTTGCTCGACTGCCAGCCGTCCTCGTCGCGGCCCCGGCGCCAGTACCCGGAGATCGACAGCCGCTCCATCGGCAGGCCGCGGTCGACGCGCAGGTGGCGGCGGAGCGCCTTGACGAAGTTGGCCTCGCCGTGGACGAACGCGTGCACGTCGCCGTCGGGGAAGTCGAGCTTCTGGACGGCCTCGACGAGCAGGTCGCCGACCTGGCCGCCATTGCGGTGCAGCCAGACGATCTCGGTGCCGGCGGAGGCGCGGAGGTCCTGCTCCTCCTCCGGCCCGGCGACCTCGACGAACACGCGGGCGGGCACCCCGTCGGGGATCCGCTCCAGCGAGGCGGCGATCGCGGGGAGCGCGCTCTCGTCCCCGACGAGGAGGTGCCAGCCGGCGTCGGGGCTGGGCGCGTAGGCGCCGCCGGGGCCGTTGAAGAAGATCTCCTCGCCCGGCCGGACGCGTGCCGCCCACGGCCCGGCGATGCCCTTGTCGCCGTGGTGCACGAAGTCGATGGTCAGCTCGACGGCCTCGGGGTCCCAGGCGCGGACGGTGTAGGTCCGGACGCTCGGCCACTGGTCGCGCGGCATCTCGGCGCGGACCCTCTCCATGTCGAACGGCTCGGGGTACTCCACGCCCGGCTGGGGGAACAGCAGCTTCACGTAGTGGTCGGTGAACGCGCCGGCGCCGAACCCGGCGAGGTCCTCGCCGCCGAGCACCACGCGGATCATGTGCGGGGTGAGGCGCTCGGTGCGCAGCACCGTCCCCCGGTTGAGCCTGCGCCCCTTGCGTACCGGTTCCGTCGCCATGCGGACCTCCGCCGATATGGATCAGTGGTAATTAGGCAACCCTAACCTCTGACGCGTCAGGATTGTTCCGCCGGACCCGGCGTGTTCCGCCGCCCGTACCCGGCGGGACGCCGGGGCTCACCGGCCGGACGTCCGCCGGGGTACGGTCTGCGGGGCGGCTTCCTCTGCGCACGGGACGGTGAGGCGGTTGGCGGTCAGCAGGCAGACGATGACGGACGAGCAGCGCAAGTCGGTCGCGCTGGAGTACCTCAAGGGGTTCGACAACGGCGGGGTGACGTCCGACGGCGCGCCGCTGCTGGACCTGTTCGCCGATGACGCGCAGGTCTACTTCCCGAAGTGGGGCCTCGCGACCGGCAAGGAGGCGATCGGGCGGCTGTTCGGCGACGTCGGCGCGACGATCGCGTCCATCGAGCACCACTACGCCACGTTCAACTGGGTGTTCTCCGGCGGGGACACCCTGGTGGTCGAGGGCACGAGCCACGGCGAGCACCGGGACGGGCCCTGGCGGGCGGGCGTGCCCGAGTGGGGCGCCGGGCGGTGGTGCGACGTGTTCGAGATCCGCGACTGGAAGATCCAGCGGGTGTTCATCTACCTGGATCCGGACTATGCGGGCGGCGACACGGCCCGTTATCCCTGGTTGAAGGAGTAGCCGGGGCGGCGGGCACGTGGCGGGGAGCACATGCCTTCCATATATTTCACGAGTAAATTACTTGTTAAGCTTTAGGGGTGAGCGAGAAGAGCATCGGCGCCCCGGCCGTCCGGATCCGGCCGCTTCCGCTGCGCGGCGTCCTGAAGGTCGGGAAGGCGGCCGACATCTGGCACAAGGCCGCGCTGAGCGCGCCCGTCGCGTTCGGCGTGCCCGCGCTGGTCCTGCTGGCCCTGGGCCGGCTCGACCTCGCGCTCTACACCTCCGCCGGGTCGCTGTGCGCGATCTACTCGCACGGCGAGCCGTACGCCTCCCGCGCCCGCTTCATGGCGGTGATGGTCCTCGGCATGCTCGCCGGCGTCGGGATCGCGCTCGTCACCGCGGCCTCGACCGACTCCGCGGCGATCCGGGTCGCGGTCGCCGCGCTGCTCGCCGCCGCCCACAAGACGCTCTGCGACGCGGCGCGCACCGGGCCGCCCGGCGGCCTCATCCTCACCTTCGTCGCGGCGAGCTGCCTGTTCGTCCCGGGCGAGCGGCTCGCGGACGTCCCGTTCCACCTGGCCCTCGGCCTCGCGGGCGGCGCGGTCGCCTGGCTGGTCACCATGGCGCCCGGACTCGTCCGGCCCGACGGCCCCGAGCGGACGGCGGTCGCCCGCGCGCTGGAGGCCGCGTCCCGCCTCGCCGGCGCGGAACCGGACGGCGCGGCGCGCGCCCGCCACGACACCGCCGCCGCGATCAACGCCGCGTGGCACACGCTGCTGCGCGCGGGCGCCCGCACCCCGGCCAGGGCCGCGAACCGGCGGCGGCTCGAACGCCTCCTCGTGCACGCCGGGACCGTCGTCGCCGGGACCCCGGACGATCCGGGCCGGCTCGCCGGCTGGGCCGCCGACCTGCGGC
>NZ_JBEYYT010000435.1:0-7694 GCF_040645715.1 Spirillospora sp. NPDC046719
GCCGCGAGCGCGGCCGCGCAGACGGCGGCGGCGACGAACAGGGCCTCGGCGGCCTGGCCGTTCCGGTGCCCGACGGCCGCGAACGCGCCCATGATCGCGACGCCGAGGGTCGCGCCGAGCTGGCGGACCGCGTTGAGCAGCCCTCCGGCGGCGCCCGCGGTGCCCTCGGGCGCGCTGGTGACGACCAGGGTCGCCAGCGCCGGAAGCGCGAACGAGACGCCGAACCCGGTGCACAGCAGGCCCGCGAGCAGCGCCGGGTAGGACGCGCCCGCGGCCATCACGGCGCCGAGCAGCACGCCGCCGGCGGTGAGCAGGCCGAGCCCGGCGAGGACGGGCGGGCGCGGCCCGGTCCTCGCCACGATCCGGCCGGTGAGCAGCGGGTTGAACGCGAACGGCAGGGTCATCGGCAGGAACGCGAGGCCGGTCCGCAGCGCCGACATCCCGAGCGTCTCCTGGAAGACCAGCGGGAGCACGAACAGCACCCCGGTCATCACGAAGTTGACCGCCGCGCCCGCGACCAGCGACCCCGGCATGCCGGGCGCGCGCAGGACCGCCGGGACCAGCACGGGCGCCGCGCTCCGCCGCTCCAGCACCGCGAACGCGGCCGCGGCGGCGGCCGTCCCGGCGGCCGAGCAGGCCGCGTGGACGGCGGCGCCGGAGCCGAGCGCGATGAGCGCGTCGGTGAGCAGCCCGAGCGTGACGCAGGCGACGGCCTGGGCGGGCCAGTCGATGGTGCGGTCGCCGCGCGGGCAGCGCACCCGCGGACCGGCGACGAGGGCGAGGACGAGGACGGCGAGCGGCACGTTGATCAGGAAGATCGCCCGCCAGCCGGCCAGCCCGACCAGGGCGCCGCCGGCGATCGGCCCGGCGGCGAGGGCCGCGCCGCTGGTGGCCGCCCACGCCGCGACGGCCTTCGCGCGCTCGGCGGGCACCGGGAAGAGCCGGCTGATCATCGCCATCGAGGCGGGCACGCACGCCGCGGCGGCGGCGCCCAGCACCGCCCGCAGCGCGACCAGCGTCCACAGGTCCGGCGCCAGCGAGCTGAGCAGCGACGCGGCGCCGAACACGGCGATGCCGGCGCGGAACGCGCGGTGCGCGCCGTACCGGTCGGCGACGGCGCCGGCCGACAGCAGCAGCGCGCCGAACACGACGGTGTAACCGGTGACGGCCCATTGCAGGCCCGCGACCGTCCCGTGCAGGGAGCGGGCGAGGTCGGGCTCGGCCACCGACAGGACGGTGGTGTCGAGCAGCACCATGAAGTAGCCGAGGGATATGCCGAACAGGGCGGGGCGGCGCCGCGCGCCGGGGGCCGCCACCGGGTCCGGGGAGAGAACCGTGCTCATGACGCCCCAGTCTCGGAACCGGCGGTCCGGCGCTCCACCGGCCCGCCCGCACGCCGCGTTCGGAATATCCGAACGCTCCGCGCGGGTTGCCGTGGCATGGAACTGCGCCAGCTGCGGACCTTCGAGGCCGTCATCGAGCACGGCACCGTCACCGACGCCGCGAACGCGCTCGGCCTCGCGCCGTCGTCGGTGTCGGAGCAGATCCGGACGCTGGAGCGGTCCCTCGGCGTCGCGCTGTTCGACCGCGGGCCGAAGGGGATGCGGCTGACCGCGGCGGGCGAGCGGATGCGCGGCTGGGCCGGGCGGCTGCTGGGGCAGGCCGAGCAGGCGCGCCGCGAGGTCGCGGGCGGGGTCCCGGTGGTGCGGCTCGGCGCGCTGGAGACGATCGCGGCGACGCACGTGCCATCGGTGCTGGCGCGGGTCGCCGAGCGGCGGCCCGGCCTGCGCGTGGAGGTCCACGCGGACGCCGCCCGGGACCAGCTGCTCGGCGCCGTCGCGGCCGGCGACCTGGAGGCCGCGCTGCTGCTGGACGCCGGCACCGGCCTCGGCGACCTCGGCTTCGCCCCGCCGCCCGCGCCGCTCGGCTTCGTCGACGTGGAGCCGGTCCCGCTCGCGCTGGTCGCCGCGCCCGGCCACCCGCTCGCCGCCGCGGCGCGGGTGACCGCCGGCGACCTGGCGGGCGAGCGGCTGCTGGTGAACGTGCCGGCGTGCTCGTTCTGGCTGGCCGGCGAGCGGGTCATCGGGCCCGGCGTCGAGCGGGTACGGGCGGGCAGCGTGACGGTCATGGCGTCCTGGGCGGAGCGGGGGCTCGGGATCGCGCTGCTGCCGGAGTTCGCGGTCCGGGACCGGCTCGGCTCCGGCGCCCTCGCCCGCATCCCGCTCGACGCGCCGGACCTCAGCCTCCGCCTGGTGTGGCGCACCGACCGGGAGACGATGCCCGGCCTGCGCGAGGTGCTGTACGCGGCGAGCGCCTGACGGCCGGGCGCCGCCGGACGTCAGGGGGCGCGCGCCGTCAGCACGCTCGCGGAGTTCGCGGTGACGATGACGAGGATCGCGAGCCACTGCGTCCAGTGCAGCGCCTGCCCGAGGACGACCAGCCCCGCCACCGCCGCCAGCACCGGGTTCACGCTCATGAACACACCGAAGAACCGCGCCGGGACGCGGCGCAGCGCCAGCAGGTCGGCGAGGAACGGGACGGCCGACGACAGCACGCCCGCCGCGCCCGCGCAGGCCAGCGCGCCCGCCGTCGGCGGGTGCCGGACGAGGACGAACGCCCCGATCGGGACGAACACGAGCCCGGACAGCGCCGCCGCTGCGGCCGACCCCTCCGCGCCCGGCAGCGTCCGCCCGATGGACCGGTTGAGCAGGATGTATCCGGCCCAGCAGCAGGCGGCGAGCAGCCCGAGGCCGATGCCGAGGTAGTCCGAGGTGGGGCGCGGCCGGGTCAGCGCGACGACGGCGGCGGCCACGGCGGCGGCGCACACCAGGTCGGTGCGGCGGCGCGAGCTCGCCAGCGCGACGGACAGCGGCCCGAGGAACTCCAAGGTGACGGCCAGGCCGAGGCCCACGCGCCCGACCGCGGTGTAGAGCGAGAGGTTCATCGTGGCGAAGACCGCCGCGAGCGCCAGCACCGGCCGCCACTGCGCGGCCGTGAAGGAGCGCAGCCGGGGACGCCCGACCGCGAGGAGGACGGCCGCCGCGACCCACTGCCGCACCGCCACCACCCCGGCGGGCCCGACGACCGGGAACGCCAGCGCGCCGACCGCCGCGCCGGTCTGGTTGGACGCGGCGCTGCCCAGCATCATCGCGACCCCGGCGAGGCGGCCGCGCGCGCCTCCGGCCCGGACGTCGCGCCGCGGTTCCGCTCTGGTCTCCACCGACCCGCCGGTCTCCATGCCCCGAGCATGCGGCGGCCCGCCGGTTGCGCAAAATGCATGCGAGGCGCCATCTATACGCTTGCGTCATGGATGTGGAGCTCCGGCAGCTGAGGGTCCTCGTCGCCATCGCGGACGCGGGCACGTTCACCGACGCCGCGATCGAGCTCGGCGTCTCGCAGGCGGCCGTGTCGCGGACCCTCGCGTCCCTGGAACGGGCCCTCGACGTCCGGCTGCTGCGCCGCACCAGCCGCAGCGTGACCCCGACCGCCACCGGCGTCCGCGTCCTCGCGCGGGCCCGGCGGCTGCTCGCCGAGGCCGACGACCTGGTCGCGGAGGCGACGAGCGGGCACGCCCGGCTGCGGATCGGGTACGCGTGGTCCGCGATGGGCCGGCACACCGTCGCCTTCCAGCGGCTCTGGCCGCGCCGCTGGCCCCACATCGACCTGCGGCTCGTCCGCACCAACACCGCCACCGGCGGGCTCGCCGAAGGCGCCTGCGACATCGCCGTGGTGCGCGTCGACCCCGACCCGCGCCGCTTCGACTCCGTGGTCGTCGGCCTCGAACCCCGGTACTGCGCGATGGCGGCGGACGACCCGTGGGCGCGGCGCCGCTCGATCCGGCTGGCCGACATCGCCGGCCGCACCCTGCTCGTCGACCGCCGCACCGGCACCACCACCGTGGACCTGTGGCCGCCCGGCACCCGGCCCGCGACCCGGCACACCGCCGACATCGACGACTGGCTCGCCGCCGTCGCGGCCGGCGGCTGCGTCGGCGTCACCGCCCGCAGCACCGTCGACCAGTACCGGCGGCCCGGCGTCGTCTACCGGCCGCTGCGCGACGCCGCGCCCATCGCCGTCCGCCTCGCGTGGTGGCACGACGACCCGCACCCCGCCGCCCGGCACGCCGTCGAGCTGCTCACCGAGCTGTACCGGGACGGCTGAGCCCCCGGCCTCGCCGTTTGTGGCCCGCCCCCTCGGGTACCCGCCCAGCGGACAGTCCGCTTGATCAGGAGGAGTGCGATGGCGGGGCGGGGCCGGGGCGGGGGGAAGCAGCGGATGCCGGCGGGCTGGAAGCTGGTCTACGGCGTGAACGACCGGCTCGGGTCGACCACCTTCCTGCGCACGAACCTCGGCAAGGCGTTCCCCAAGCACTGGACGTTCCTGCTCGGCGAGATCGCGCTCTACTCCTTCATCGTCCTCATCCTGACCGGCGTCTACCTCACCCTGTTCTTCCGGCCGAGCGGCACGGAGATCGTCTACACCGGCTCCTACTCCCAGCTGCGCGGCGTGAAGATGAGCGAGGCGTACGCGTCGACGCTGGACCTGTCGTTCGACGTGCGCGGCGGGCTGCTGATGCGGCAGATCCACCACTGGGCCGCGAACCTGTTCCTCGCGGCGATCTGCGTCCACCTGCTGCGGATCTTCTTCACCGGCGCGTTCCGCAAGCCGCGCGAGATCAACTGGGTGATCGGGGTCACCCTGTTCACGCTGGCGGTCCTGGAGGGGTTCGCCGGCTACTCCCTGCCCGACGACCTGCTGTCGGGCACCGGGCTGCGCATCGCCGAGGGCATCGTGCTCTCGATCCCGGTCGTCGGCACGTACCTGATGCTCTGGATGTTCGGCGGCGAGTTCCCGGCGAGCGAGAGCTTCGTCCCGCGGCTGTTCACCGTGCACATCCTGCTGATCCCCGCGATCCTGCTCGCGCTCATCACCGCGCACCTGATGATCCTCTGGCACCAGACGCACACCCAGTGGCCCGGTAAGGGACGCCGCGAGCAGGCGGTGCAGGGCGAGCCGACCTTCCCGAGCTTCATGGCGCAGAGCGGCGCCTACTTCCTCTACACCTTCGGGTTCCTGGCCGCCCTGGCGACGTTCGCGCAGATCAACCCGGTCTGGCTGTACGGGCCCTACGATCCGGTCCAGGTGTCGTTCGGGTCGCAGCCTGACTGGTACATCGCCTTCCTCGAAGGCTCGCTGCGCATCATGGGGCCGCTCTCGACGACCGTCGCCGGGCACACCGTCAGCTGGAACGTGCTGCTGCCCGCGGTCGTCCTGCCCGGCGTGTTCTTCACCCTCATCGGCCTGTACCCGTTCTTCGAGAGATGGGCGACCGGCGACGAACGCATCCACCACCTGCTCGACCGCCCGCGCAACGCCGCGACCCGCACGGCGATCGGCGCCGGCGTCATCGCCTGGTACGGCAACCTGTGGGCGGCCGGCGGAAACGACATCCTCTCCAACGCCTTCGAGATCCCGCTGTTCTGGACGACGTGGTTCTTCCGCGTCGGGTTCTTCGTCTTCCCGGTGCTCGCGTTCATCGTCGCCCGCCGCGTCTGCCTCAGCCTGCAGCGCCGCGACCTGCAGAAGCGCGAGGAGGGCGTGGAGAGCGGGCTGATCTCGCTGACGCCGGAGGGCGGGTACGTCGAGCGGCACGAGCGGTCCGCGCCGGAGGAGGCGGCCATCCTGCGGACCCGGCAGCCCCGCGAGCTGGTCGCGGCCTACCCGCACCACATCATCCCGCTGCCGACGCCCGGCCGCGTCCGCACGCAGGTCCGGACCCGCACCAACCGGTTCTACCTCAACTACCAGACCGAGTCGCACGGCGGCGGGCAGGGCGACCTCAAGCGCGACGGCGCCGTGGAGAAGGAGAAGAAGCAAGGCTCCTGACCCGGAGGCCCCCGGCGCCGTTCATGGGCCTACAGGGGGTTGCGTCGGGCTTCGTTCAGGAGCCCGCAGGGGGCTGCGGGAGCGCCGGCTCAGACTCCTGTGGAGGCTCCTTCGGCGGGAAGTGCAGGTCGAACGCCGGCCGGTAGGAACGGATGCGCGGCATCGTCGTGAAGTTGTGGCGGGGCGGCGGGCACGAGGTCGCCCATTCCAGCGAGGCGCCGTGGCCCCACGGGTCGTCGGTCTCGACCGGCCGGGCACGGCGGTGCGTCCGGTAGATGTTCCACAGGAAGGCGAAGGTGGACGCGCCGAGGATGAACGCGCCGATCGACGAGACGAGGTTCAGCGTCGCGAACTGCTTCGGGTAGTCGGCGATGCGGCGCGGCATGCCTTCGGCGCCGAGCCAGTGCTGGACGAGGAAGGTGGTGTGGAAGCCGACGAACAGCGTCCAGAAGTGGATCTTGCCCCAGGTCTCGTCGAGCTTCTTGCCGGTCATCTTCGGCCACCAGAAGTAGAACCCGCCGAACATCGCGAACACCACGGTCCCGAACAGCACGTAATGGAAATGGGCGACGACGAAATAGGAGTCGGTGAGGTGGAAGTCCATCGGCGGTGACGCGAGGATCACCCCGGTCAGCCCGCCGAACAGGAACGTCACGAGGAAACCGATCGCCCACAGCATCGGCGCCTCGAACGTGAGCCGCCCCTTCCACAGGGTGCCGACCCAGTTGAAGAACTTGATGCCGGTCGGCACCGCGATCATGAACGACGTCATGGAGAAGAACGGCAGCAGCACCTGCCCGGTGGCGAACATGTGGTGCGCCCAGACGGTCATCGACAGGCCGGTGATCGCGATGGTCGCGCACACCATGCCGAGGTACCCGAAGACGGGTTTCCGCGAGAAGACCGGGAGGATCTCGGTGACGATGCCGAAGAACGGCAGCGCCACGATGTAGACCTCGGGATGGCCGAAGAACCAGAACAGGTGCTGCCACAGCAGCGCGCCCCCGTTCGCCCCGTCGTAGACGTGCGCGCCGAGCTTGCGGTCCGCCTCCAGCGCGAACAGCGCCGCTGTCAGCACCGGGAACGCGATCAGCACCATCACGCTGGTCAGCAGCGTGTTCCAGGTGAAGATCGGCATCCGGAACACCACCATGCCGGGGGCCCGCATCCCGATGATCGTCGTCATCAGGTTCACCGAGGTGAGGATCGTCCCGAACCCGGAGACGACCAGCCCCATCACCCACATGTCGCCGCCGAGCCCCGGCGAGTACGTCGAGGACGAGAGCGGCGAATAGGAGAACCAGCCGAACGCCGCCGCGCCGCCCGGCATCAGGAAGCCCGCCAGCACCATGATCGCGCCGAACAGGAACAGGTAGTAGCTGAGCGTGTTGAGGCGAGGGAACGCCACGTCGGGAGCGCCGATCTGCAGCGGCACGATGACGTTCGCGAACCCCGCGAACAGCGGCGTCGCGAACAGCAGCAGCATGATGGTGCCGTGGATGGTGAAGAGCTGGTTGTACTGCAGCTCGTTCATCACCTGCATGCCCGGCCGCATCAGCTCGGCCCGCATCAGCATCGCCATCAGCCCGGCGATCAGGAACATCGCGAACGACGTTCCGAGGTACAGGTAGCCGACCACCTTGTGGTCGGTGGTGGCGAGAACGTCGCCGATCCTGATCCCCTTGCGGTGGCGCGCCAGCGCGTCCGCGGCGCTGGTGTCCGGCGGGCCGTCCACAGCCGTCATCCGGGCTCCCCTCCTCGTCACTGCCAACGGCTGGTAATGACCGGAGAAAAACCCTTCAAACGCG
>NZ_JBEYYT010000436.1:0-2852 GCF_040645715.1 Spirillospora sp. NPDC046719
GGGCCGTGTGGCGGCGGCCCGCGCCCGCCGTCCGGACGGCCGCGGCGAGCGCCCGCCGCGACCCGACCAGCACGACCAGCTTCTTCGCCCGGGTGATGCCGGTGTAGAGCAGGTTGCGGCGCAGCATCATCCACGCGCCGGTCGTCAGCGGGATCACGACCGCCGGGTACTCGCTGCCCTGCGACCGGTGGATCGTGATGGCGTAGGCGTGCGCCAGCTCGTCCAGCTCGTCGAAGCCGTAGTCGATGCTCTCGTCCTCGTCGGTGAGGACGGTCAGCGACTGCTCCTCCAGGGACACGGCGGTGACGACGCCGACCGTCCCGTTGAACACGCCCGCCTCGCCCTTGTCGTAGTTGTTGCGCAGCTGGGTGACCTTGTCGCCGACGCGGAACACGCGCCCGCCGTAGCGGCGCTCCGGACGGTCGTCCCGGTGCGGGGTGAGGGCCTCCTGGAGCTGCGCGTTCAGCGCCCCCGCACCGGCGACGCCGCGATGCATCGGGGTGAGGACCTGGACGTCGCGGCGCGGATCGAGGCCGAACCTGCGCGGGATCCGGTTGGCGACGACGTCGACGGTCAGGTCCGCCGCCTCCTCCTGCTCGTCGCAGGCGAACAGGAAGAAGTCGGGGTAGCCGCGCGTCTGCGGATGCTCGCCGGTGTTGACGCGGTGCGCGTTCACCACGATCCCGGATTGCTGCGCCTGCCGGAAGATCTTCGTCAGCCGGACGCGCGGGACCGCCTCGGCGCCGAGCAGGTCGGCCAGCACCTCGCCCGCGCCGACCGACGGGAGCTGGTCGACGTCGCCGACCAGCAGCAGGTGCGCGCCGCGCGGGACCGCCTTGACCAGCTTGTTCATCAGGATCAGGTCGACCATCGAGCTCTCGTCGACCACGACGAGGTCGGCGTCGAGCGGGCTGTCCTGGTCGTACTTGGCGTCCCCGCCGGGCTGGAGCTGCAGCAGCCGGTGCACGGTCGCGGCCTCGTGCCCGGTCAGCTCGGCGAGCCGCTTGGCGGCCCGCCCGGTCGGCGCGACCAGCACGATCTTCGCCCGCTTCGCGGCGGCCAGCTCCACGACGGACCGGACGGTGAAGCTCTTCCCGCAGCCGGGCCCGCCGGTGAGGACCGCGACCTTGGACGTCAGCGCGAGCTTGACGGCCTCCTCCTGCTCGGGCGCGAGGGCCTGCCCGGTGCGCTGCTTCAGCCACGGCAGCGCCTTGTCCCAGTCGACGTCCGCGAACGCCGCGAGCCGGTCCTCCTTCGCGTCGAGCAGCTCGCGGAGGCCGCGCGCCACCGACCGCTCCGCCCGGTGGAACGGGACGAGGTAGACGGCCGGGATCGTCGCGGCGTCCTCCCCCTCCCCCGGGATCGGCTCGCGGACGACGCCCTCGTCGCGGGCCAGCTCGTCCAGCGCCGGGACGATCAGCTCCCGCTCCACGCCGAGGATCTTCTCCGCCGCCGTGACGAGGTTCGGCTCGGGCAGGAAGCAGTGCCCGTCGTCGGCGGCCTCCGACAGCGTGTACTGGAGGCCCGCCTTGATGCGCTCCGGGCTGTCATGCGGGATCCCCACGGCCTGCGCGATCGTGTCGGCGGTCTTGAACCCGATGCCCCACACGTCCGCCGCGAGCCGGTAGGGCTCCTTCTGGACGGTCTCCACCGACCGGTCCCCGTACTGCTTGTAGATGCGGACGGCGAGCGACGTCGAGACACCGACGCCCTGGAGGAAGACCATCACCTCCTTGATGGCCTTCTGCTCCTCCCACGCGTCGGCGATCCGCTTCGTCCGCTTGGGGCCGAGCCCGGGGACCTCGACGAGCCGCTCCGGCTCCTCCTCGATGATCCGCAGGATGTCGGTGCCGAAGTGGCCGACCATCCGGTCCGCCATCACCGGCCCGATGCCCTTGATCATGCCGGAGCCCAGGTAGCGGCGGATGCCCTGCACGGTCGCCGGCAGCACCGTGGTGTAGGAGTCGACCTCGAACTGCTTGCCGTACTTCGGGTGCGACCGCCACCGCCCGGTCAGCTTCAGGCTCTCCCCCACCTGCGCGCCGAGCAGCGCGCCGACCACGGTGAGCAGGTCGCCGCCCGTCCGCTCCGTCGCGACCCGCGCGACGGTGTAGCCGGTGTCCTCGTTGGCGTAGGTGACGCGCTCCAGCACCGCCTCCAGCACGACCGGACGCGGCGGTTCGGGCTGAGCCGGGTTCGGGGGGCGCGACGTCACGAACCTCATGATGTCGGATCCGCGGCACCGCTCCGACCCGATCCTCGACGGCTCGTTCGACATCCCCGCGCGGGGACGACGCGGGCGGCCGGGCGTCGCGGGCGCTCGGGCGTCGCGGGCGGCCGGGCGTCGCGGGCGGCCGGGCGTCGCGGGATGTGTCGGCGCAAACCTCCGGATCTCGGGTCCGTGCGGCGCGGCCGGGCCGATTTTCTTGATCATCAGCGGAACATGCAGATCATCGCGGTCGGGAAGTGATCTTGTCGGCCGGGCCGTGGCCGGATCCGGCAGCGGTTCTGGATCTTCCGTTGATCGCGACGTACGTTCCGGGCGCACCCGTACCGCACGTACTGGGAGGTAACGCTGGTGTTCCGCTCCCGAACCCCGGCACTGGCGGCCCTGAGCGCCGCCGCCGTCACTCTCGCCGCAGCAACCCTCGACGCCGCCCCCGCCACCGCCCAGCCCGCTGCTGGGAACGATCCAATCGCCGGTTTCACCGCGCAGGGCTCCCGCTGGCAGCGCCAGTACGAGAAGCTCTTCAGCGCCCTTCCGTCACCGCAGGTGGCCCGCTCGCTCGACGCCCAGCTGTGAATCGAGGACGCCCACAACAACTAGAACGCCGACAGGCACCGCGAGCACC
>NZ_JBEYYT010000436.1:2862-7668 GCF_040645715.1 Spirillospora sp. NPDC046719
GTGCTCACTACCCATGGGGCGTTGACCCGGGGGTGGGCCCCCGGTGCCCGCCCCTTTCCGACATGATCTCCCCCCCCCGCCCGCCCCCGGTGGGGCCCCGCGCCCCCGCCGCCGAGCTGTCGAGCGAGCCCGCCGTCACCACGACGACCGGCGACTGGCACCGCGTCCAGCGGATCGTGAAACGGTTCACGTCGTACGGCCTGAAGCCGCAGGTCAAGACCTATTACGCCTACACGTCCCTGCCGAAGAAGGTCAGTCTCCAGATGACCGCGCCGCAGTCCGCGACGCTGCCGGTCAAGGAGAAGCCGCGGCCCTGGCAGAAGCACTTCGACGAGGTCATCCCCGCGCACAACGGGCTGTCGCCGTCCGGGGACGTGCAGGGCGAGGTCGTCTACGCCAACTACGGCCGCCCGCAGGACTTCGAGCAGCTCCAGAAGGCCGGCGTCTCGGTCAAGGGCAAGATCGTCCTCGTCCGGTACGGGCAGGTGTTCCGCGGGATCAAGCCGCGCGACGCCGCCCGGTACGGCGCCAAGGGCGTGCTGATCTACTCCGACCCGGCCGACGACGGGTTCGCCCGGGGCCCGGTGTACCCGGACGGGCCGTGGCGCGCGTCCGACGGCATCCAGCGCGGCAGCGTCGCGCAGATCCAGCTCGCCTCCGGCGACCCGCTGACGCCCGGCTGGTCGGACGACTCCCCGAAGGCCCGGCGGCTGAAGCCGTCCGAGGCGCCGATGCTGCAGGGCCTCGTCCCGGCGCTGCCGATCTCCTACGGCGCCGCCGAGCCGCTGCTGCGCTCGCTCACCGGCGCGCAGGCGCCGGACGCCTGGCAGGGCGGCCTGCCGTTCACCTACCGCCTCGGCCCGGGCGGCACGAAGGTGCACCTCGACCTCCAGAACACCTTCCAGGTCCGCAAGCTGTGGGACGTCACCGTGACGATCCCCGGCAGCGAGCGCCCCGACCAGGAGGTCGTGCTCGGCGCGCACCACGACGCGTGGGCGTACGGCAGCGACGACAACCTGTCCGGGACGGAGAACGTCCTGCAGATCGGCCGCGCGCTCGGCACGCTCCTCAAGCAGGGCTGGCGACCCAAGCGGACGGTCGTCCTCGCCACCTGGGACGGTGAGGAGTACGGCCTGTTCGGCTCCACCGAGTACGCCGAGCAGCAGGGCGAACGGCTCCGCAACGCCGTCGCGTACGTGAACATGGACGGCGCGGGCGGCTCACAGTTCGGCGCCGAGGCGACGCCCGCGCTGGACCAGTCCGTCATCGACGCGGCCAAGGAGGTCGCCTGGCCCGGCACGAGCGGGACGGCCTACGACGCGTGGAAGGCGCAGAACGACGGCAAGACCCCGATCGACCGCATCGGCGGCGGCTCGGACTTCCAGGCGTTCTTCCAGCGCTACGGCGTGCCCGCGATGAACCTCGGCTCCTCGTCGCCGGGGTCGTCGGGCAACTACCACTGCTCGTGCGACGACTTCTACTGGATGTCGCACTTCGGCGACCCGACCTGGCAGTACCACGCGGCGATGTCCCGGCTCGTCGGCATCGCGGCGCTGCGGCTCGCCGACGCGGACGTCATCGCGATGCGGTACTCGCCGTACGCCGCCGAGACCGCCCAGTACCTCACCGCGTTCACCGAGCAGCAGCGCACGCGGCTCGGCAAGGTCGTGGTGGACGTCTCGCGCGACATCGACCAGGCCAAGGCGTGGCAGAAGGCAGCCGACGCGTTGCAGGCGCGCGCGCAGCAGGCCCTCGGCAAGGGCGACACGGCGGAGTTCCGGCGGCTGAACGCCAAGCTCATGCAGGACGAGCGCGACCTGCTGGCCCAGTCGGGCCTGCCGGGCCGGCCCTGGTACCGGCACCAGATCTACGCCCCGGGCATGGACACCGGCTACGCCACGCAGCGGCTCCCCGGCCTCAACGACGCCCTGTTCCTGCAGAACGACCCGGCGGCCGCGAAGGCGTACGAGGCGCGCCTGTACGCCTCCCTCCGCGCGGCCACCCGCACCCTCACCCCGTAAGCAGGGCCGCCCCGCGGCGCGATCCGCCAGGGCACCGTGCGGACCATCGCGATCACCGGACGGTCCCCGTGATCATGATTCGGGACGCGACGGGAGGCGCGATGGCCGCGGGTCGGCTCGGCCGGCGCGACTTCGGCAAGATGATGGGACTGGCCGGGCTCGGGCTGACCGCGCCCGCCCTCGCGGGCGGGAGGCCCGTTTCGCGAAGTTCGTGGCGGTTAAAAGGCGATCATGGACATCGAGATCACGGCGGGGACGGCGGACGACATCGACTCTCTGGAGCCGCTGTGGCTGGCGATGCTCGACCACCACCGCCGCGTGGCCGGGGCGCGGTGGCCGGTGCGCGGCGCCGCCGACTCCTGGGAACGCTGCCGCGCGGAGTACCGGACGTGGCTCGGCGAGGACGGCGCCCTCCTGCTCATCGCCCGCCCCACCGCCCCGGCGGCCGGGCCGGACCCGGCCGGGTACCTCGTCTGCCGGCTCCGGGCGTCGGGACCGACCTTCGACCTCGGCGCGCGGCGCGGCGAGGTGGACTCCCTCGTCGTCTCCGACGCGGTCCGCGGCAACGGCGTCGGCTCCGCGCTCCTCCGGGCGTGCAAGGAGGAGCTGCGGAGCCGCGGCGTCACGTACTGGTCGATCGGCGTGGTGGAGGCCAACCGGGACGCGGTGCGGCTCTACGAGCGCATGGGCTTCGGCTCCTGGAGCCGCGAGCTCCTCGCCCGCGTGGACGACTGAGACCGCCTGATCACCCGGTCCGCCGCGCCCCGCCGGGGGTCTCGCCCTTCGCCACCTCCAGGACGCCCGTCTCGGTGACCAGCGCGGTCACCAGGCGGGCGGGGGTGACGTCGAACGCCGGATTGAACGCGCCGGCTCCGTCCGGGGCCGTCCGGACGTCGCCCCAGGCCAGTACCTCGTCCGCCGCCCGCTCCTCGATCGGGATCCCGTCCCCGGCCGGGAGCGCCAGGTCCACGGTGCTCCACGGCGCGGCGACCACCAGCGGGACGCCCGCCGCCGCGCACGCCAGCGCCACGCCCACCGAGCCGACCTTGTTGGCGGTGTCGCCGTTCGCGGCGATCCGGTCGGCGCCGATGACCGCGACGTCCACCAGCCCGCGCAGGATCGCGCCGGCCGCGGCGCCGTCCGCCTGCACCAGGCACGGGATCCCGGCCCGCACCAGCTCCCAGGCCGTCAGGCGGGCGCCCTGCAGCAGCGGGCGCGTCTCGTCGACGTAGACCGTCTCGACGCGGCCCCGGCCGTGCAGCTCGCGGACGACGCCGAGGGCCGTCCCCCACCCGGCGGTCGCGAGCGCGCCGGCGTTGCAGTGCGTGAGGACGCGCAGCGGACGGTCCGGCGTGCGGGCGGCGATCCAGTGCGCGCCGAACGCGCCGATGGCCCGGTTGCCCCGCACGTCCTCGTCGAGCAGGGCCTGCGCCTCGGCGACCACGGCGTCCACGCCCTTCGGGACCAGCGGGACGGCCCGGTCGACGCCCGCCGCGAGGTTGACCGCCGTGGGGCGCGCCTCCCGGATCCGGGCGATCGCCGCGTCGCGCGCCGCGCCGTCCCAGCCCTCGCGCTCGGCCTGGAGCATCGCGACGGCGACGCCGAACGCGCCGGCGACGCCGAGCGCGGGCGCGCCGCGCACCACGAGCCGCCGGATCGCGTCCACGAGCCCGCCGACGTCCCGCACCACCACGTGCTCGACGCGCCCGGGCAGCACGGTCTGATCCAGCAGCCGCAGCCCGTCCCCGGCCCATTCCACGGTTCGCACGTCGTCGGTCATACCGCCCATTCTGCCTCCCGGACGCCGGGAAGCCTTACCCGGCAGGGCTTTCCGGCCGCCCGCACGCACCCGCTGTTCCATACCGTGACCTGCGGTAACTTGACAGGGGTCGAACCTGTGTTCGAAATTAGGCGGAGGGGCGCGAGAGGAGGGACGACCGTGCCGGAGGCGGCGCTGCGGGACCTGGCGAGGTCGCTGGAGCACGCGTCCGCGCCGCCCGCCCGCGCGGTCCCCGTGCTGCCCGCGCTGCGCCCGGTGGTCCCCGGCGGGCTGCGCCCCGGCTCGCTCGTCGGCCTGGACGGGCCCGGCGCGGCCTCGCTCGCCCTCGCGCTCGTCGCGGGCGTCTCGCGGCACGGCGGCGAGGACGGCGCGGGCGGCTGGTGCGGGATCGTCGGCGTCCCGTCGTTCGGCGTCGTCGCCGCCGCCGGGATGGGCGCCGAGCCCGAGCGGCTGCTGCTGGTCGACGACCCTGGCGACCGCTGGCCGGACGTCGTCGCCGCGCTGGCCGAGGCGGTCGAGCTGGTGCTGCTGTCCCCGCCGGAGCGTCCCGGCGCCGCCGCCGTCCGCCGGCTGTCCGCCCTCGCCCGCAAGCACGGCTGCGTCCTCACGCTGACCGGCCCGTACGCCCGCGACTGGCCGGGCGTCCGGCTGCGGCTGCGGCTGGACGGCGTCGCCTGGGAGGGCGTCGGCGACGGCCACGGGCGGCTGCGCGGCCGCCGCGCCCGGGTGGTCGCCGAGGGCCGCGACGCCCCGGGCCGGGGCCGCCGCGCGGACCTGTGGCTGCCCGCCGCCGACGGCACCGTGGCGCCCGCCGCCCCGGCGCGGCGGCCGCTGGAGATCGTCCCGCCGCCCGCGGTGAAGGACGGCGCGCCCGTCCACACCCGCCGTGACGGCGCGCCGGCCGCCGGCGCCGGCCGGGGGGGGGTGGCGGGAAGCGGGGGGGGGGGGGGGGGTGGCGGGGCGGGGGGATAGGGAGGACGGGGGGGGGGGGAAGAGTGGGGCAAA
>NZ_JBEYYT010000437.1:0-7653 GCF_040645715.1 Spirillospora sp. NPDC046719
CCGCCCGGCGCGCCCGGGGAGCAGTGGCCGCTCAGACGGCCGCCTGGGCGGCGGTCTGCTCGGGGACCTTGAACAGCTCGTTGAACGCGCCACGGGTGACGCGCTCGCGAACCGCGTCCGGCACCCCGTCGAACAGGCCACGCAGGGTCTCCTGCGTGTGGCCGTAGGTGCCCTCCAAGTGGGGGTAGTCGTCGCCCCACATGACGTTCTGGTAGTCGGTGTACCTCACGGTGTCCACCGCGCTGACGTCGTGCTGGAACGAGGCGTACACCTGCTGCTTGATGATCTCGCTGGGCAGGCGGCTGAGCTTCGGGCGCACGAAGATGCCGTGCTGGCGGTAGGCCTCGTCCATCCGGTCCGCGATCGCCGGGAGCCAGGACGCGCCGCCCTCCGCGATGAAGATCTTCAGGTCGGGGTGGCGGTCCAGGGCACCGCCCGCGACCAGGTGCGACACCACCCGCATGCCGGGATACGTCGTCTCCATGAAGTTGACGACCGCGCCGCCCGGACCGCGGTAGACGACCGTTTCGCCGCCGGTCCCGATGTGGAAGGCCAGCGTCATGCCGGCGCGCTCCGCGACCGTCCACAGCGGCTCCCACCGGTCCAGGCCGTACTCCTCGCCGGCCGCGGTCTGGGTGGGCAGGAACACCGCCTGGAAGCCCATCTCCGCGGCGCGCTCGAGCTCGGCGACGGCGTCGTCCATGTTCGCCATCGAGACGCACGCCGGGGTGAAGATCCTCTCGGTGCGCTGCATGATCTCCGCGTGCGCCCAGTCGTTCCAGGAGCGGACGACCTCGCGGGCGAGCTCCTGGTCCCGGATGAGCACGTGCCAGAAGCCCATCGAGGGGAAGGCCACCTGTCCCCAGACGCCCTCCTGGTCGAGATCCTTGAGCCGGACGTCGAGGTCGCGGGCGCCCGGCGGGCGGATCGCGTCCATCATGTCGTTCAGCTGCCGGCTGACCTGGTCGCCGTCGATGTAGAGCACCTCGAACCGGTCGCCGCGCTCGCTGCGCGGGGCGCGCTCCGCCAGCCGCTTGGGCAGTGCCTGGAGCCACAGGTCGTCGGGCTCCAGCACGTGGGAGTCGGCCGAGTTGGCCCAGATCTTGGTCATCAGACCCTCCTGAACATCCCCGAGAAGATGAAACTATTCTATATATCTAGCTATATCTCGCAAGGTGGGGCCCCTGATGTGGAGCCCGCTCCCGGCTTGTTAAAGTAGTAGAATTATGTAACTATATCGCAGGTTGAGAGGGAGGTCACATGGGTGGTCTGATCGCCTACGGCGCCTACGTCCCGCACCGCAGGCTGCGCCGTGCGGAGATCGCCGCGGTGCTCGGCGGCCCGGCCGCGCCGGGGACCCGCGCGGTCGCCGGGCATGACGAGGACAGCACCTCGCTGGGCGTCGAGGCGGGCCGCACCGCATTGCGCGGCCTGCCCGAGGGGCACGCCCCCCGCAGGCTGTTCTTCGCGTCGTCGGCGCCCGCGTACACCGACAAGACCAACGCCACCGCCGTCCACGCGGCGCTGCGGCTGGACCGGTCGGCGCCGGCCGCCGACATGTGCGGGGCCATCCGGTCCGGGCTGGACGCCGTCACCGCGGCCGTCGACTCGCCGGTCCCCACGCTGGCGGTGCTGTCGGATCTCCGCGGCGGGCTTCCCGGCGGAGCCGATGAACGGGACGGCGGCGACGCGGCGGCGGCCCTGCTGTTCTCCGGCTCGGGAGACGAGGCGTCCACCGCGCCGGTGATCGCCGAGTTGCTCGGCCAGGGCTGGGCGACCGCGGAGTTCCTGGACCGCTGGCGCCTCCAGGGCGACATCTCGTCGCGGATCTGGGAAGAGCGTTTCGGTGAACAGGCGTACGTGCCGCTGGCCGAAGCCGCTTTCGCGCAGGCGCTGAAGAAGGCCGACCTCACGCCGGACGCCGTCGACCACCTCATCGTCGCGGGCGCCCACGGCCGCGCCGTTCGTGCGGCCGCCGCACGGACGGGCGTGCCGCGCGAGGCATGGGCGGACGACCTCGCCCGCGCGATCGGCAACCCGGGGACGGCGCAGTTCGGCGTCGTCCTCTGCGACGTGCTGGACCGGGCGGGGCCCGGCGAGACGATCGCGATCCTGTTGCTGGCCGACGGCGCCTCGTCGCTGGTCTTCCGGACGACCGAGGCGCTGGGCGAGCGCCGTTCCTCGCCGGCGGTCGCGGAGCAGATCGCGGGCGGTGACGACTCGCTGTCCTACGCGACCTTCCTGACCTGGCGAGGCCTGCTCGACCGGGAGCCGCCCCGGCGCCCCGATCCAGAGCCCCCGTACGCGCCGCCCATGTACCGCTCGACGGACTGGAAGTACGCGTTCGTGACAGGCCGGTGCGCGTCCTGCGGAACGCGGCACCTTCCGCCCGCCGACGTGTGCCGCGCCTGCCGGCACACGGGGGAGATGGAACCCGAGCCGATGGCCGACGTCCCTGCGACCATCGCGACCTTCACCGTCGACCATCTGGCGTACTCGCTCAGCCCTCCGGTGGTCACGGCCGTCGTGGACTTCGACGGGGGCGGCCGGCTGCGGTGCGAGCTGACCGACACCGACCCCGGGACGGTCCGGATCGGAGACCGGGTGGAGATGTCGTTCCGGCGGACCCAGACCGCCCGCGGCGTCCACAACTACTTCTGGAAGGCACGGCCCGCGCGCCGTGTCCCGGGGCAAGGCTGAGGAGGAGACCAGTGGGATCGAACGGTATCCGCGACCGCGTGGCGATCGTCGGCATGGGCTGCACGGCCTTCGGCGAGCACTGGGGCCGGTCGGTGGAGAACATGCTGGTGGAGTCCACGAACGCCGCCGCCCGGTCGGCGGGGATCGACCTGCCGGACATCGACGCCTTCTGGCTCGGAACCCAGGGCTCGGGCGTCTCGGGACTGACGCTCAGCCGGACGCTGCGCATCGCCGACAAGCCGGTCACCCGCGTGGAGAACTTCTGCGCCACCGGCTCGGAGGCCCTGCGCCAGGCGTGCTACGCGGTGGCGTCCGGCGCCTACGACGTGGCGATGGCCGTCGGCGTGGAGAAGCTGAAGGACTCGGGCTACTCGGGACTCGTCGGCACGGCGGTCCCCGGTGACGGCACCGTCGGCATGAACGACATGACGGCTCCGGCGGCGTTCAGCCTTCTCGCGCCCGCCTACGCCGAACGGTACGGCGTCGACCAGGATCAGCTGAAGGACGTCCTGGCCCGGATCGCGTGGAAGAACCATGTGAACGGAGCCCGCAACGAGCGCGCGCAGTTCCGCAAGGAGGTGCCGATCGAGCGCATCAAGGCGGCTCCGCCGGTCGCTGGCATGCTGGGCGTGTTCGACTGCTCCGGCGTGTCGGACGGGTCCGCGGCCGCCATCGTGGTGCGCGCCGAGGACGCCCACCGCTACACGGACAAGCCGATCTTCGTGAAGGCGCTGTCCTTCGTCGCCGGGGCCGCCACCGGCACCAGCGACCCCGACTACGACTTCACGACGTTCCCCGAGGTGGTCGCGTCCGCTCGGGACGCCTACCAGCAGGCGGGCGTCACCGACCCGCGGACGCAGATCGCGATGGCCGAGGTCCACGACTGCTTCACCCCCACCGAGCTCGTGCTCATGGAGGACCTCGGGTTCTCCGAGCGGGGGCAGGCGTGGAAGGACGTCCAGGCGGGCGCGTTCGACCTCAACGGCGAACTGCCCGTCAACCCGGACGGGGGGCTGAAGGCGTTCGGCCACCCGATCGGCGCCTCGGGCCTGCGGATGATGTTCGAAGCCTGGCTGCAGCTCCGCGGCGAAGCGCCGGCGGAACGACGGATCGCCTCCCTCGCCGAGGGCCGGCGGCTCGCCCTGACCCACAACCTCGGGGGCGCGCCCGGCGAATGCGTGTCCTTCGTCTCCCTGGTCGGCGCCGAACCCGGCGCCTGATCCCGCTCCCGAGAAAGGACGGCGAATGACCGTCACTCGTCCCAGCCCCCTGAGCGAGGCGGAACAGCAGGAACGACGGGAGTGGTTCCGCGAGCACTGGCAGAGCGGAGTCGCGTTCAACAGCGACTGCGGGATGCGCGTGCTGCGGTGGGAACCCACCGGAATCGAGATGAGCCTCCCGTACGCCGAGCGCCTCTCCGCCCATGACGGTGTCTTTCACGGCGGCGTCGTCTCGGCCCTCATCGACACGGCCGGCGGCGGCGCCGTCATCGCCGGGCACGACTTCGGCAAGGGCAGCCGCCTGAGCACCATCTCACTGACCGTGCAGTTCCTCGCTCCCGCGGTCGGCACGGAGGTCGTCGCGCACGCGAGGTGCGTGCGGCGGGGAGGCCGGCTCCACTTCGCCGAGGTCGAGGTCCGCAGGACCGACGGCTCGGTGTGCGCCCGGGGCCAGGTCGTCGTGAGCGTCTCCGGCGAGCGGCCCCGCGTCGGCGAGCCGGTGCCGAGCGGAAACGGAGGAGAGTAGATGCCGGAACAGGACGAGCTCGTCCTCTACGAGGTGGACCCGGACGGCGTGGCCACGCTCACGTTCAACCGTCCCGAGCGGAAGAACGCCTGGAACATCCCCATGGAGGAGCGCTTCTTCGCACTCCTGGACCAGGCCGCGGCCGACCCCGACGTCCGGGCCCTGATCGTCACCGGAGCGGGCACGGCCTTCTGCCCCGGGATGGACATGCAGCGGCTGGAGCGCAACTCCCAGCCCGGACAGACCCTGAACCTCAAGGACCGCACCCCGATGTACGGCAGGCGGCTGCTGCCCAAGCCGATGATCGCCGCGATCAACGGCGGCTGCGCGGGGATCGGCCTCATCCAGGCCCTGATGTGCGATGTGCGGTTCGCCGCACGCGGCGCCCGCTTCACCACCGCCTTCACGCGGCGGGGGCTGGCGGGCGAGTACAACATGCCCTACGTCCTGCCCCGGGTCATCGGCCTGGAGAACGCACTCGACCTGCTCCTCTCCGGACGGACCTTCGACGCCGACGAGGCGAAGGCGCTCGGCCTGGTGAGCCGGGTCGTCGAACCCGGCGACCTTCTGGACGCGGCCCGCGCGTACGCGGGGGACATCGCGCGCAACTGCTCGCCGCGAGCCATGGCGGTCATGCGGCAGCAGGTCTACGGCGATCTCGACCGGGACTTCGACGACGCCCTGTCGCGGAGCTATTCGGTGATGGAGTACTTCGCCGGATCGCCGGACTTCCGGGAGGGAGTCGAGAGCTTCACCCAGAAGCGCCCGCCGAAGTTCGAGGGCCTGCCTCCGGACTTCGATCCCGGGGACGCCGTCGCCGACCCGTTCCTGCCGGGCTGAGCGACCGGAGTGCACACGAGAATGACGACGAGCAACGGGTCCTCCGGTACCGCCGGCGAGACCCTGGCCGCACCGGCGGCGGCATGGCACGATCTCCGGTCGCTTCTGGATCTGACGCCCACGGGAGCCGATCGCTTTCGTGCTCCGGCCACCATGACCGGGCACCGGACCCTCTTCGGCGGACTCGTCGCGGCTCTCTCCGTGATGGCCGCCGGACGTACCGGTCGCCCGGGACAGGTCCCGCATTCCCTGCACGCCTATTTCCTGAGAAAGGCGAGCGATTTTCCCTCCCTGGACATTCGCGTCCACCGGGTCCGCGACGGGCGAGCCTTCGCGGTCCGCGAAGTGGAGGTGAACCAGGAAGGCCGGACGCTGTTCACCATGATGGCGTCGCTTCATTCGGCAGAATCAGGCGACGACTGGTACGAAGGCGAGAAGGGGGGTGCGGCCGACCCCGCCACCGCGATGACGGTGCAGCCGACTCAGGGGCTGCGGGACGTCGGCTTCCCCTTCGAGATACGCCACGTCGCCCGCCCGCGTGCGGACGGGTTCGTGCCCTTGCACCCCATGTGGCTCCGGCATCGCCGTCCTCTGCCGGCGGATCCCCTGTGGCAGGCCGCGGCACTGGCCTACATCTCCGACCTCGGCGTCGTCATGGACGCCCGGCCGCCGGGCTCCACGCTGGCGCACGACTTCGTCGGGACGAGCCTCGACCACGCGGTCTGGTTCCACCGGCCGGTCCGGCTGGACGACTGGGTGCTGATGGAGTCCGACCCGGTCAGCAGCAGCGGCGGGCGAGCGCTGAGCAACGCCCGGATCAGGGACCGGTCCGGTCGGCTCGTCGCGACGGTCCTCCAGGAAGGGTTGCATCGACGTGTCGACTGAACCGTCCTTCTCGGCGCGGGAGGTGACCTGGTCGGCGATGGTGGCAGGCGCCTACGATCACGGCCGGGCCGCTGTGCTCTACGACGAGACGGTGTGGAGCGGGCGCGAGCTCATGGACCGCGCCGCGGGCGCCGCGTGGTGGCTCGACTCGCTCGATCTTCCCGCCGGGGCGCCGGTGCCCGCCCTCATCGCCTCCTCGCCCGAGGCGCTCGCCCTCGTCGTCGGCGGTGCCGGCAGCGGGCATCCGATCGCGCCGCTCGGTGTCCGCATGACGGCCGCCGAGGTCGCCGCCGTGGTTCGTCCGATGGCCTCGCCGGTGGTGGTGGCTCAGGAGGCGTACGCGTCTTTGGGGCACGACGTGGCGGAGCGGACCGGCCGCCGCCTGGTGCTCGTGCCACCGCTCGAGACCCGGCAACTGGAGTTGCACGCGAAGCCGGACGACGTGGCGATCGTGTTGCACACCTCGGGCACCACCGGCGTGCCGAAGCCGGTCCCGATGGCTCAATGGCGCCTGGCCGCTCGCGCCCGCGTGAACGGCGGGCTGTGCCAGCTGGATCCGGAGAGCCTTTACGGCGGCAGCGCACCCTTCCATCACATTTCCGGGCTGGGCAACGTAGCGGTCGCTCTGGGCGTCGGCGCCCAGATGACAGGGATTCCGCGCTTCACGGTCGAAGGCTGGCGACTGCTGTGCGAGCGGGGCGCCACTCACACCAGCATGGTCCCCGCAATGCTGGAGATGCTCCTGGCCGATGGTGAGCTCCAGCCCGCGAAGTGGCGGGTGCTCCAATACGGCGGGGCCCCGATCCGGCCCTCGACGCTCCGCGCCACCTACGAAGCCGTGCCGGGCGTCCGCATGCTCAACATGTTCGGCCAGACGGAAGGCTCTCCGCTCTCGGTGCTGACCCCCGAAGACCACCGGGCGGCGGTGGCCGGCCGGGAGGAACTGCTCCTGTCGGTCGGCCGCGCGGCTCCTGGTGTGGAGTTGCGGATCGAACAGCCGGACGCCGATGGCGTAGGGGAGGTGCTCGCACGAGGGGACCACTTCTTCGTGCTGGACGCGGAGGGCTGGCTGCATAGTGGCGACCTGGGAAGGGTCACGGCCGACGGCTACGTCTACCTTTCCGGCCGGCACAGCGACATGATCATCCGGGGTGGCGAGAACGTCCACCCCGTGGAGGTCGAGACGGTGCTCGCCGCGCACCCCGCCGTCGCCGACGTGGCCGTGGTGGGAGTGCCCGACGATCGGCTCGGACAGACGGTGGCCGCCTTCGTGGTCCCCGCGGACCCCGCGGTGCCTCCGGATCCTTCGGTCCTGCGGACGTTCGCCCGCGCCGAACTGTCCGGGTTCAAGGTCCCGGCCCACTGGCACTTCATCGAGGAGTTGCCGCGCAACGCCAACGGCAAGGTCCTCCGACGGGTTCTCCGCGAACAACACGTCTGAGGAATGAGCATGGCCCGGTGCGGCGGAAATCCGCCGCACCG
>NZ_JBEYYT010000438.1:0-7640 GCF_040645715.1 Spirillospora sp. NPDC046719
CGGGGACACGCCCGGCTTGCCGTTCAGGACCCGGCTCACGGTCGCCTCGCTCACCCCGGCGTGCGCGGCGATGTCCGCCAGGCGTGTCGTCATAGGTCTCAAATTATCCCTCTTCACGGCTTTGCCACAGCGCGGTGTCCGGCGGGAGCTCGACCGTGTCGCCCTCGATATGGACCGGTCCGCTCGCGAGCAGCGGAACGCCTGCGGCCGGGACGCGGACCGGGTGGTCGCCCATGTTCACGACACAGGCGCACGCGCGCCCGGTCGCGGGGTCCTCGCGGACGAACGACAGCGTGCCCTCGGGGCCGTCCAGCCAGCGGAGCGGGCCGTCGCCGAGCGCGGGGTGCTCGTGCCGCAGGCGCAGCGCCGTCCGGTACAGCGCGAGCATCGAGCCGGGGTCCTCGCTCTGCGCCGCCACGGTCAGGTCGCGCCACGACGTCGGGATCGGCAGCCAGGACGAGGCGCCCGCGCCGAAGCCGAACGGCGGCTCCTCGCCCTCCCACGGCAGCGGGACGCGGCAGCCGTCCCGGCCCTGGCCCTCGCCGCGCAGCCGCTGCGGGTCCTGCTGGAACTCCTCCGGCAGGTCGAGCACCTCGGGAAGGCCCAGCTCCTCGCCCTGGTAGACGTACGCGGAGCCGGGCAGCGCGAGCGTCAGCAGCGCCGCCGCGCGGGCCCGCCGCAGCCCCGTGTCGCCGCCGCCGTAGCGGGTCACGTGCCGCTTCACGTCGTGGTTCGACAGCACCCAGGTCGCGGGCGCGCCGACGGCCCCGGCGGTGCGCAGCGACTCGTCGACCACCTCCCGCATCCCGGCCGCGTCCCACGGCGCGGTCAGGTAGTGGAAGTTGAACGCCTGGTGCAGCTCGTCCGGGCGGGTGTAGAGCGCGAGCCGCTCGGGGGTCGGCGCCCACGCCTCCGCGACCGCGATCCGCCGCCCGCCGTAGCCGTCCAGGACGCGGCGCCACTCGCGGTGGATGTCGTGGACGGCGTCCTGGTCGAAGTACGGCAGGACGTCGGTGCCGAGCATCTCGACCTGGTTCGGGTGCCCGACGTCGGGCAGGCCGGGCGCCTTCGCCATGCCGTGCGCGACGTCGATCCGGAACCCGTCCACGCCGAGGTCGAGCCAGAACCGCAGGATGTCCGCGAACTCGGCGCGGACCTCGGGGTTCTCCCAGTCCAGGTCGGGCTGCTCGGCGGCGAACAGGTGCAGGTACCACTGCCCGTCCGGCACCCGCGTCCACGCGGGGCCGCCGAACACCGACTCCCAGTCGTTGGGCGGCTCGGCGCCGTCCGGCCCGCGGCCGTCGCGGAAGACGTAGCGGGCGCGCTCCGGCGAGCCGGGCGCGGCGGCGAGCGCCGCCCGGAACCAGGCGTGCCGGTCGGAGGTGTGGTTCGGCACCACGTCGACGATGATCCGCAGACCCGCCGCGTGCGCGTCCTCGATCAGGGCGCGGGCGTCGGCGAGCGTGCCGAACAGCGGGTCGACGTCGCGGTAGTCGGCGACGTCGTAGCCGAAGTCGGCCATCGGCGAGACGTAGAACGGGGTCAGCCACAGCGCGTCCACGCCGAGGGAGGCCAGGTACGGCAGCCGGGACCGGACGCCCGGCAGGTCGCCGACGCCGTCCCCGTCCGAGTCGGCGAAGCTGCGCACGTACACCTGGTAGATGACGGCGTCGCGCCACCAGCGGGCGGCGTCCCCGGCGGGGGAGCCCGGGGCGGGGACGGCGAGGGTGTCCTGCGTCATGAAGGTCCTTCGGGTAGGGAGCGTGTCGGGGTCACGTGCGGGCCGTCACTTGACGCCGCCGGCGGTGAGGCCGGCGACGATCCGGCGCTGGAAGACCAGCACGACGGCGATGAGCGGGACGGTCACGATGACCCCCGCCGCCATCTGGGTGCCGAACGGCTGGTCGAAGCCCGAGACGCCGGTGAACTTGGATATCGCCACGGTGGCGGTCTGCATCTCCTTCTTGTTGACCATGGACAGCGCGATCAGGAACTCGTTCCACGCGGCGATGAACGTCAGGATCGCCGTGGTGAACACCCCGGGCGCCGCCAGCGGCACGATGATCTTGCGGAACGCCTGGCCGCGGGTGCAGCCGTCCACCATCGCGGCCTGCTCCAGCTCGTACGGGAGCTGGCGGAAGAACGCGGTGAGCAGCCAGACCGACAGCGGCAGCGCGAACCCCAGGCTGGGCAGGATCATCGCCTGGTACGTGTTGATCCACTTGATGTCCGTGAACAGCTTCAGCAAGGGCACCAGCTGCGAGATTCCCGGGAACATCGTGGTCGCGACGATCAGTCCCAGCACCGCGTTCTTGAACCGGAAGTCCAGCCGGGCGAGGGCGTACGCGGTGAACGTGCCGATGAGCAGGGTCAGCGCGGTGGTGCAGCCCGCGACGACGAGGCTGTTCAGCAGTGCCCGGCCGAAGCCGTTGTCGCCCGAGAACACCGCGTGGAAGTTCTCCCACGACCAGCGCGTGGGGACGATCGAGTTGTCGAACTGGTCCTGCGGGCGCCGGAACGCCGACACGGCCATCCAGTAGAACGGCGCGAGGCAGTACACGGCCACGACGGCGAGCCCGAGGTAGGACAGCGCCCGCTTCGGCAGCGACCCCGTCATGCGGTCACCTTCCTTCGCTTCCCCCTGACCGGGCGGTTCCTGCGCGGCCGCTTCGCCTGCTGCCGCGCCTCGCCGATGATGTCGGCGCCGAGCAGCTTGACGAACAGGTACGCGATCAGCGCGATGTACAGGAACAGGATCGTCGCGTACGCCGCCGCGGACCCGTACCGCAGGTTGGACGCCTCGAACCAGGCGATCATCGTCAGCGTCTCCACCGACCGCTGGTTCACCCCGATCAGCACGGCGGGCAGGTCGAACATCCGCAGCACGTCCAGCATCCGGAACAGCACCGCGACCAGCAGCGCGGGCTTGACCAGCGGCAGCGTGATCCGCCAGAACCGCTGCACGGGCCCGGCGCCGTCCACCCGGGCCGCCTCGTAGACGTCCCGGGGGATCATCTGCAGGCCGGCGAGCACGAGCAAACCGATGAACGGGGAGGTCTTCCAGACCTCGGCGACGACGACGGCGATCTTCGCCTGGAACCCGTCGGCGGTCCACAGGACCTGGTGCCGCAGTACCGCGTTCGCGGCGCCGTCCGCCTGGAAGATCCACCGCCAGAGCAGGCCGGAGATCGCGGTCGGGATCGCCCACGGGACGAGGATGCTGGCCCGCACGAACGCCCGGCCGCGGAACGCCTGCTGCATGATCAGCGCCATCGCGACGCCGATCACCGTCTCCAGCACGACCGTCGTGACGGTGAAGAACGTCGTGTTGCCGAAGGCGTTCCAGAACGCGTCGCCGCGGTCGCCGTGGAAGATCGCGGTGTAGTTGTCCAGGCCGACGAATCGCTCGCCCTGGACGACGAACCCGTTGGCGTCGAGGCCCTCGCCGCGCGTGTACAGCGACTCGCGGAACCCGGCGAGCACCGGGTAGCCGATGACCAGCGCGAGCACGAGCAGCGTCGGGGACAGCAGCAGCGCCGCGAGCCGCCTCGTGCCCTGCACGTCGCGCTCGCGGGGGCGCGCCCCGCCCGCCGGGGGGGTGTCCGCGGCGGGCGGCGTGCCGTCGTAGGTGGTGGTCATGCCGGTCACTGCGCGGTCAGCGGACCGAGCTTGCCCTGCAGGTCGGTCAGCGCCTGGTCGACGGTCTTCCTGCCGGTCACCGCGTCGTACACCTCGCCCTGGATCGCGGCGGTGACGTCGCCGTACTTCACCGCGACGGGGCGCGGCCTGGCGTTGGCGATGGCCTGCTTCAGCACCGGCAGGTACGGGAACTTCTTCACCATCTCGGGGTCGTCGTACAGCGAGGCGAGCGTCGGCGCCTGCGAGGTGGCGAGGAGGTTCGCGCGCTGCGACTGCTCACCGGTCAGGTACCGGATGAAGTCGAGCGCGGTCGCCTTGTTCTTGGCGAACGCGGAGATCGCGAGGTTGTGGCCGCCGAGGTTGGCGACGCCCGGCCCGTTCGGCCCGGGCAGCTGCGCCACCGCGAACTCGCCCGCCACCTTCGACGACCCGTCGCCGGAGTTCGCGAGCGCGTACTGGTAGGGCCACTGCCGCTGGAACAGCAGCTTGCCGGACTGGAAGTAGCGGCGGCCGCCCTCGGTGTCGAGCGTGACGGCCTCCTTCGGCATCCGCCCGTCCTTCTTGGCGTCGACGAGGAACTGCAGGCCCTGCCTGGCCTGCGGCGTGTTCAGCGTCGGCCTGCCGTCCGCGCCGACGATGGACCCGCCGGCGCTGCCGATCGCCTCGACCGCGCTGATGGTGACGCTCTCGGTCTTGTTGACCTCGGTGAAGAAGCAGTCGACGCCCTTGCCCTCGGGCAGCTTCTTGACCTTGTCGCAGTCGGACCACATCTCGGCGTAGGTCTTCGGCGGCGCGGAGATCCCGGCCTTGGCGAGCAGGTCCTTGCGGTAGTACAGCATCCCGGCGTCGGAGGTGGACGGCACCGCGTACAGGTTGCCGCGGTACTGCCCGGTCGTGACGGTCGCGGGCAGCATCTTCGCCAGGTCGATCCGGTCCTTGGGCAGCGGCGTCAGCCACCGGTTCGCGGCGAACTCCGCGGTCCACACCACGTCGAGGTTCAGCACCGTGTACGCGTCGGACTTCGTCGTCGCGTTCTGGATCATCTGCTGGCGCTGGTCGTTCGGCTCGTCCGGCAGCTCGATGACCCGGACCTTCTCCTGCGGGTGGTCGGCGTTCCAGCCGTCCAGCTGCTTCTGCAGGTAGCCGGAGCGGTCCTTGCCGGTGACGAAGGTGATGGGGCCGCGGCCGGTGAGGCTCGCGGTGCCCGCGCCGCCCTTCGAGCCGCCCCCGTCGTCCCCGCCGCAGGCGGAGAGCGAGAGCGCGAGGGCGGCGCAGACGACGGCGCCGGTGACGAGGGGGCCGGTGACGAGGGGGCCGGTGACGAGGGGGCCGGTGACGAGGGGGCCGGTGGAACTCGGGGCGCCGATCGGGGGGATGCGCCGCATGGGGTCCTCCTTCGCGGGACCTGCGGACGTCGTCCCGCAGGTCCGGGATTGGGGTGGCTGGACCGGGACGTTAGCAACGGCTTGCAGTCGCGTAAATAGCTTGCAGAAAGTTTCTGCAAGCTCGTTGCGGAGCCGTAACGCCTTACAGCCCGCCGGCAAACCCGGTGGCGTCCGGGCGGGCGCCTGCGCCAGGCTTCCGTCGTGACCTCCGAAGACCTCCGGCTCGTCCGCGACCACACCGTGCTGTCGGTCGTCACCGGCTCGCGCGCGTACGGCCTCGCGACCGGGGACAGCGACACCGACCGGCGCGGCGTGTTCGTCGCGCCCGCGCCGCTGTTCTGGCGTTTCACCAAGCCGCCGACCCATCTGGACGGCCCGCTGCCCGAGCAGTTCTCGTGGGAGCTGGAACGGTTCTGCGAGCTGGCGCTGGCCGCGAACCCGACCGTCCTGGAGTGCCTCTGGTCGCCGATCGTCGAGACGGTCACGCCCGTCGGGGAGGAGCTGCTGGCCGTCCGGGACGCGTTCCTGTCCCGGCACGCGCACCGCACCTTCCTCCGCTACGCCGACGCCCAGTTCCGCAAGCTGCAAGGCGACTTGCGCAACCGCGGCGAGCCGAAGTGGAAGCACGTCATGCACCTGCTGCGCCTGCTGCTGAGCGGCGAGCACCTGGTCCGGACGGGTGAGCCGCTGGTGGACGTCGGCGCCCTGCGCGACCGGCTGCTGGCGGTGCGGCGCGGCGAGACCGGCTGGGACGAGATCGAGCGGTGGCGCGCCTCGCTGACCGCCGGCCTCGACGACGCCCTCGACCGCAGCCCGCTGCCCCCCGAACCCGACCGAGACCGCGTGGAGACCCTCCTCGTCTCCGTCCGCCGCAGGAGTGTGGATTGGTGAACCTGCCCGAAGGCATGCTCGACGTGCTGGCCGCCGACCACCCGTACCCGCGGGCGTTCGTCACCGTCAGCGGCGCCCACCTGTACGGCTTCCCGTCGCAGGACTCCGACGTCGACCTGCGGGGCGTCCACCTGCTGCCGCTGGAGGAGATCGTCGGCCTAGAGACCGGCGAGGAGACCGTGACGCTCATGTGGGACCACGCGGGCGTGGAGGCCGACGTGGTCACCCACGACCTCGCGAAGTTCTGCGCGCTGCTGCTGCGGCGCAACGGGTACGTGCTGGAGCAGGTGCTGTCGCCGCTGGTCGTCGCGACGTCGCCGCTGCACGAGGAGCTGGTCGCGCTGACGCCCGGCCTGTTCACGTCGAACCATGCGCACCACTACCTCGGTTTCGCGCGCTCGCAGTGGAAGCTGTTCGAGCGGACCGGCGAGCTGAAGCCGCTGCTCTACACGTTCCGGGTGCTGCTCACCGGCGTCCACCTGATGCGGGAGGCGGAGCTCCAGGCGGACCTGACCCGCCTGACCGGATACGGCCCCGCCTACCTGCCGGAACTCGTCGAGGCCAAGCGCGCCGCCGAGCACGGCGCGCTGCCGGCGGACGCCCCGTCGCGGGAGGTCCTGGAGGCGGACGTCGCCGCGCTCACGGCCCGGCTGGAGGACGAGCGCGGCCGCAGCGCGCTCCCCGAGCAGCCGCCGGCGCGCCGTGCCCTGCACGACCTCGTGGTCCGCGCGCGAATCGGCTGAACCCTCGGGTACCTCCCCTCCGTGCCAGTCGGTGTGACCGCCCGGCGGATTCGTTCAGAGCCTGAATGATTCACGGGTAGATTCATTGCCGGGGACGCGACCACGGGCCGCGGCCGCTGCGTACCGATCGCTGCGGGGCACGGTGATCACGAGCCGAGGAGGGGCAGATGCACGACCAGGGCATCGACAGCGAGGACATCGCGGAGGCGGACCTGAGAACGCGGCGCGGGACGTTCCGCGCCGTGGCGTTCCGGGACCCGGTCGACGGCAACGAGCACATGGCGCTCGTCCGGGGCGACGTCGCCGGCCGCGCGCGCGTCCTCGTCCGGATGCACTCCGAGTGCATGACCGGCGACATCTTCGGCGCCACCCGGTGCGAGTGCGGCGACCAGCTGGACGCGGCGATGGACGCCCTCGTCCGGGAGGGCGCCGGCGTCCTGGTCTACCTGCGCGGCCACGAGGGCCGGGGGATCGGGCTGGTGGCGAAGGTCCGCACGCACGTGCTGCAGGACCAGGGGCTCGACACCGTCGACTCCGCGACCGCGATCGGCCTGCCGGTCGACACCCGCGACTACGGGCCCGCCGCCCGGGTGCTGCGGTACCTCGGCGTCGGGTCGGTGCGGCTGCTGTCGAACAACCCGGTGAAGGTCAGCGCCCTGCGGTCCTACGGCATCGACGTCGCCGCCCGGGTCCCCCTCCTCGTCCCGGTCAGCGCCGACAACCTCCGCTACCTGACCGCCAAGCGCGACCGCCTCGGCCACGACCTGCCGCAGCTGGACGGCGTGCTGCCCGCGAAGGCGTCCCCGGTGGACGCCGGTGAGGCGTGCCGATGACCAGGCCGATGACGGTGCCTCGCCCCGTGCCGCGGCCGGGGCGGCGCCGGCCCGTGGTGTGGCGGGCGTGGGAGCTCGCCGGCGCCGCGTGCGTCCAGGTCGCGGCCGTGGCGTGGCTGCGGCCGGGCCCGGCGGGGCTCGCCGCCGGC
>NZ_JBEYYT010000439.1:0-7638 GCF_040645715.1 Spirillospora sp. NPDC046719
TCGTGAGCGTCCTCATGATCGGCTGCGCCGCCGGCGCGCGGCCGTCTGGGGCCGGTCAACCGCGGCTCCACCCGGTCGGCGCCGTTCCGCTGCCGGGGCGGCAGCGGCGGCTCGCCCGCCGGGGGGCCGCCCGCGGGCGACGGGGGGCCGCCGGCGGCGGGCGGCGGCAGCATGTGCCCGCCCGACTGGGACGATCCGGGCGGCGGTCCGCCGTGCGTTCCGTTCGGTCCCTGCGTCCCGTTCGGTCCCGGCGTCCCGGGCGTCCCGGGCGGGACGGGCGCGCCGAGCGGGAAGCCGGAGCCGCCGGCGGGGCCGGTCGACGCCAGCGGCGGCTGCGCGCCGCCGGGTCCGTTCGCGAAGCCCGGCGGCGGGACGGGGCTCCCACCGGACAGCCGGCCGCCCGGCGGGATGTTGGACGACAGGGTGTTGTGGGTGAGCTGGTCTATCTGGCGGCGCGCGCGGTCGGCCTCGGCGCGGGCGGCGTCGCGCTCCTCGGCGAGGGCGGACAGCGCGGCCTGCTGCTCGGCGACCGACTGGGACAGCTGGCGCAGCTGCACCGCCTGGTCGTTGATCTTGGCGGTCAGCTCGTCGCGCTCGCCGGTGGCGGCCTCGGCCTGCGCCCGCGCGGCGTCGCGCTCCTTGGCGGCGTCCTCGGCGCGGGCGTTGGCGCGGACCACCTCCGCCTCGGCCTCGGACTGCGCGCGCAGCGCGGCGGCGCGCTCCGCCTCGGCCTTGCTGGCGGCCTGCATGGCGCGCTGGCGCTGCGCCTCGGTGTCGCGCATGGCGTTGCGCAGGTCCTCGGCGCCCTGCTTGGCGACCGCGGCCTCGACCCGCTGCGACTCGGCGGCGCCCTCGGCCTCGGCGAGCTTGGCGTGCAGCCCGACCAGCTCGGCGCGGGCGGCCTCCAGCGCGGCGAGCAGTTCGGTCTCGCGGGCGGCGACGCGGTCGCGCTCGCTCTCGGCGGCGAGCTTCGCCGTCATCGACTGCTGCGCGATCTGGTGCGCCTCCTCCCACGCCTGCTGCGCGGCGTCGCGCTTGGCGGTCGCGAGGCGGGCCTCCTCGCGGGCCTCGGCGGCGTCCTTCTCGGCCTTGTCGGCGCGGCCCCGGGCGGACGACGCCTCGTGCCACGCCTCCTCCGCCTTGCGCTGCGAGGCGTCCCGCTCGCTCTGCGCGATGGCCAGCTCGCGGGCGGCCTCGGCCCGCACCTCGGCGACCCGGCGCTCGACGCCGGCGACGCTCAGCTCGGAGGTCAGCGAGTCGGCGAGCAGGTCCGCGGCCTTCTCCAGCCGCTCGACCATCTCCCAGGCGGAGGCGACCTGCCCGGTGAGGCCGGGCGCGTCCCGGCCCCGCTCGCGGCGGTCGCGGGCCTCGCGGGCGCAGGCGCCGTCGTTGTCCTGGCAGTACCGGACGGTGCGGACGGCCCCGACCGGCTGCGGGACCGGCCGCCCGCAGTTCGCGCACGGCCAGACCGTCACGGGGTCGCCCATCCGCGCGACCGCCGTCTCGGCGCCGGCGGTGCCGGCGATGTCGTCGCGCGCCTCCGGCGCGGCCTGCTGCGGCATGCCCTGCCGCGGGGCCCCCTGCTGCCCTGGCGAGCCCTGCCCGCCGGCCGCGTCGCCCTCCGCGGACGCGGCGCCCTGCGGACGCCCGTCCTCGGAGACCGCGCCCTGGGGAGCCGCGGCCGTCCCCTCGGGGCCGCTATTGTCGCGCTCTTCGCTGTTAGGCATGGAATGAACCATACGCACTAGTACACGGTACTGCAGTGACTTGCGAGGTAGATGTGGGACCACGCACGTCGCACTGAAGTGAGCAGAACCGACCGGGCGTCACCGCACGGCGAACCGGTCGGTCGCCTCGATGAGCCGGTCCAGGGTGCCCGGTTCGGCGCCGCCGTGCCCCGCGTCCTCGACGATGTGGAACTCCGCCTCGGGCCAGGCGAGGTGCAGGTCCCACGCCTGGCCCGGCGGGGTCTTCATGTCGTAGCGGCCGTTGACGATCACGGCGGGGACGTGCCGGATCCGGTCGACGCCCGCCAGCAGTCCGCCGTCGGGCAGGAATCCGCCGGCGGCGATGTAGTGGTGCGTGATGCGGGCGAACGCGAGGACGGCCGGGTCGTCGAGGTCGGGCGCCGCGACGGGCAGCAGCGTGTTGGCGCACAGCTCCCACCCCATCCACGCCCGCGCCGCGGGCAGGTGAACGGCCGGGTCCGGGTCCTCGATGCGGCGGCCGTAGGCGGCGACCATGTCGTCCCGCTCGTCCGGCGGGATCGCGTCGCGGAACGCGGCCCACTCGGCCGGGAACAGGTGGGCGGCACCGGTCGGCGTGAACCCCCACGCCTCGTCGGACGGCCGGACGAGGTAGACGCCGCGCAGCACCATCTCCGTGACGCGCTCGGGATGGGCCTGCGCGTAGGCGAGCGCGAGGGTGCTCCCCCAGCTGCCGCCGAACACCAGCCAGCGGTCGATCGCCAGGTGCTCGCGCAGCCGCTCGATGTCGGCGACGAGGTGCGGTGTCGTGTTGTGCTCGAGGGAGACGCCGGGGTCTCCGGCGTGCGGACGGCTCCGGCCGCAGTTGCGCTGGTCGAACAGGACGATCCGGTACGCGGCGGGGTCGAAGAAGCGCCGGAAGGCGGGGACCACGCCGCCGCCGGGCCCGCCGTGCAGGAACACCGCGGGCTTGCCGTCCGGGTTCCCGCAGACCTCCCAGTGGACGCGGTTCCCGTCGCCGACGTCCAGCAGGCCGGAGTCGTGGGGCTCGATCGGCGGGTAGAACTCCCTCAAGGCCATGCCCCCAGTCATATCCGACAATTGATCACGTTCGCACCGCGTTAGCATCCCGCGAATGGAGATGACGTGCACGCAGTGCGGGGGCGGCGACTTCGAGCCCGGCTTCATCGAGGACGCGGGGCAGGCCAGCCGGGGGTACGCGCGCTGGATCGAGGGCGCGCTCGAGCTGGGCGTGTTCGGCGGCGCGAAGCGCATAGGCCGGCCCCGCCGGAAGGTCGAGGCGTGGCGGTGCCGGCAGTGCGGGCATCTGGAGCTGTTCGCGCGCGACCCCGCCTGAGCTACAGCTGGGCCATGGCCTTGCGGATGCGCTTGTCGGACACGGGGAACCGGGTGCCGAGCTGCTGGGCGAACAGGCTGACCCGCAGCTCCTCCAGCATCCAGCGGATCTGCCGGGCGGGCTCCTCGTCGCGGCGGGACGGGTGCAGCCGGCGGAGCGCCTGCTCGTACTCCTGCCCCAGCACGTCGACCTGGTGCGCGAGCATCCGGTCGCGTCCCGGGTTCTCGGGGAGCTTGTCGAGGCGGATCTGCAGCGCGCGCAGGTAGCGCGGCAGGTCGGCGAGCCGCGCCCAGCCCGTCTCGGTGACGAACCCCGGGTGGATCAGGCCCGCCAGCCGCCCGCGGATGTCGGTCAAAGCCGGGACGAGCGTGAGGCTGGTGGTGCCGCGCAGCCGCCGGTCCAGCTCGTGGGACTCGGCGAGGATCCGCTCGACCAGCCCGACGACCTGCGCGGTGGCGTCGTGCAGGTCGGCGCGGACCCGGTCGTACAGCGCGCGGAAGCCGGCCTCGTCCCACGCGGGCCCGCCCGCCTCGGCGATGAGCCGGTCGGCGGCGGCGGTGACGCAGTCGTCGAACAGCGCCGCGACGGACCCGTGCGGGTTGTGGCTGAGCGCCAGCTTGCCCTTGTTGGTCAGGCGGCCCTGGATGAGCTTCACCGGGGACGGCGCGTTCAGCAGGATGAGGCGGCGCGTGCCGAGCCACATGGCGCGGCGCTGCTCGGCCTCCGTCTCGTACATGCGGACGGCGACGCTGTCGCCCTCGTCGGTCAGCGCCGGGTACGCCTTCACGTCGTAGCCGGCCTGCCACCGCTCGTAGGTGCGGGGCAGCTCGCCGATCGTCCACTCGGTGAGGCCGGACCGCTCCACGTTCGACGCGGCCTTCGCCAGCGTCCCGCGCACCTTGCCCGCGAGCCCGCGTTTCAGCTCGTCGAGGTCGGTGCCCTCGCCGAGGGTGCGCTTGCGGTCGTCGACGACGCGGAAGGTGATGCGCAGGTGCGCGGGCAGCCGCGAGGGGTCCCACGCCTCCCGCGCGACGGCGACGCCCGTCATCGCGGTCAGCTCGCGCTCCAGCGCGTCCAGCAGCGGCTCGGTGCGCGGCGCGACGCGGTCGAGGACCTTGCGGGCGTAGTCGGGCGCCGGGACGAAGTTGACGCGCAGCTGCTTCGGCAGCGACCGGATCAGCTCGGTGACCAGCTCGGTGCGCAGGCCGGGGACCTGCCATTCGAACCCGTCCGGGCGGACCTGGTTGAGGACCTGGACGGGGATGTGGACGGTGACGCCGTCGGCGTCGGTGCCCGGCTCGAACTGGTAGGTCAGCCGCAGCCGCAGCGGCCCCTGCTTCCACACGTCGGGGTAGTCGGCCTCGCTGACGCCGCCCGCGGTCTCGTTGATGAGCATCGACTTCTCGAACCCGAGCAGGTCGGGGTCCGAGCGCCGCGCCCGCTTCCACCACGCGTCGAAGTGCCGCCCGGAGACGACGTCCTCGGGGATCCGCGCGTCGTAGAAGTCGAAGAGCGTCTCGTCGTCCACGAGGATGTCGCGGCGGCGGGCGCGGTGCTCCAGCTCCTCGACCTCCTCGAGCAGCGCGCGGTTGTCGTGGAAGAACTCGTGGTGGGTCTCCCAGTCGCCCTCGACGAGCGCGTGCCGGATGAACAGCTCGCGGGACAGCGCCGGGTCGATGGAGCCGTAGTTGACGCGCCGGTCGGCGACGATCGGCACCCCGTACAGGGTGACCTTCTCGTGCGCCATGACGGCGGCCTGCTTCTTCGACCAGTGCGGCTCGCTGTAGCTGCGCTTGACGAGGTGCTCCGCCAGCGGCTCGATCCAGTCGGGCTCGATCTTGGCGTTGATGCGCCCCCAGAGCCGGGACGTCTCGACCAGCTCCGCCGACATCACCCAGCGCGGCGGCTTCTTGAACAGCGCCGACCCCGGGAACACGGCGAACCTCGCGCCGCGCGCGCCGAGGTACTCCTGCCCGCGCCGCGGCTTGTCCTTCTCCTTCTTGTCGGTGTCGATGAGCCCGATGTGCGAGAGGAGGCCGGCGAGCAGGGAGACGTGGATGCGGTCGGGCGGGGCGTCGGCGGTGTTGAGCGTGACGCCCAGCGACTTGGCGACCTGCTTGAGCTGGCCGTGCAGGTCCTGCCACTCGCGGACGCGCAGGAAGTGCAGGAACTCGTTCTTGCACATGCGGCGGAACGCGCTGCCCGACAGCTCCTTCTGCCGCTCGCGCAGGTAGTTCCACAGGTTCAGGTACGCCAGGAAGTCGGACGTGGGGTCGGCGAACCGGCGGTGCTTCTCGTCGGCGGCCTGCTGCTGCTCGGCGGGGCGCTCGCGCGGGTCCTGGATCGACAGCGCGGCGGCGATGACGAGGACCTCGCGGACGCACCCGTTGCGGTCGGCCTCCAGCACCATGCGGGCGAGCCGCGGGTCCACGGGCAGCTGCGCGAGCCGGCGGCCGAGCGGGGTGAGCCGCTTGCGCGGGTCCTTCTCGGCCGGGTCGATGGCGCCGAGCTCGTGCAGCAGGTCGACGCCCGCCTTGACGTTGCGGCGGTCCGGCGGCTCCACGAACGGGAACGCGGCGATGTCGCCGAGGCCGAGCGCCGTCATCTGCAGGATGACCGACGCGAGGTTCGTCCGCAGGATCTCCGGGTCGGTGAACTCGGGCCGGGACTCGAAGTCCTCCTCGGAGTACAGCCGGATGCACACGCCCTCGGACACGCGGCCGCAGCGCCCCTTGCGCTGGTTCGCCGACGCCTGCGAGACCGGCTCGATCGGGAGCCGCTGCACCTTCAGCCGGTGGCTGTAGCGGGAGATGCGGGCGGTGCCCGGGTCGACGACGTACTTGATGCCGGGGACGGTCAGCGACGTCTCGGCGACGTTCGTCGCGAGGACGACGCGCCGGCCGCGATGCGCCTGGAACACCCGGTGCTGCTCGGCGGCCGACAGCCGCGCGTACAGCGGCAGCACCTCGGTCGCCGTCCTCTGGCGGGTGAAGTGCTTGGTGAGCGCGTCGGCGGTGTCGCGGATCTCCCGCTCGCCGCTGAGGAAGACCAGCACGTCGCCGGGCGCCTCGCGGCCCAGCTCGTCGACCGCGTCGATGATCGCCTGGATCTGGTCGCGGTCGGGGTCGGCGGACGGGTCGTCGGGGTCGGCGACCGGCCGGTACCGCACCTCCACCGGGTACGTCCGGCCGGAGACCTCGACGATCGGGGCGTCGCCGAAGTGCCGGGAGAACCGCTCGGGGTCGATCGTCGCCGAGGTGATGATCACCTTGAGGTCGGGACGCCGCGGCAGGATCTCCTTGACGTAGCCGAGCAGGAAGTCGATGTTCAGGCTGCGCTCGTGCGCCTCGTCGATGATCAGCGTGTCGTACTGGCGCAGCAGCCGGTCGGTCTGGATCTCGGCGAGCAGGATGCCGTCGGTCATCAGCTTCACGAGCGTGTCGTCGCTGGACCTGTCGGTGAAGCGGACCTTGTAGCCGACGGTGTCGCCGAGCTCGGTGCCGAGCTCCTCGGCGATCCGGTCGGCGACGGTGCGGGCGGCGAGCCGGCGCGGCTGGGTGTGGCCGATCGAGCCGAGCACGCCGCGGCCGAGCTCCAGGCAGATCTTCGGGATCTGGGTTGTCTTGCCGGACCCGGTCTCGCCCGCGACGATCACGACCTGGTGGTCGCGGACCGCGGCGAGGATGTCGTCCTTCTTCTGCGCGACCGGCAGCTCCGCCGGGTAGGTGATCGCGGGCACCGCGAGGCGCCGCCGCTCGACCCGCCGTCCGGCGGCCTCGACGTCGGCGGCGATCTCCTCGGCGACCTTCGCGCGCCGCGCCGCGTCCCGCATCTTCTGGGCGCCGTCGATGCGGCGGCGGAGCCGGTGCTGGTCGCGCAGCATCAGCTCGGGCAGGCGCGCGCGCAGGTCGGCGAGCGGCGATCTCACAGGCGTCCTCATAACCATCGACAAGGATAGGGTTCCAGGCCGGCAGGCCCCGCTCACCCTCAAACCTTCGCACCGTAGCCGGAATCGCCCGTGCCGGGCGATCCATTTTCCGTCGGCGCGCCGATTACAACGCCCGCCGCCCCACCGGGCATTCCTGCGCCGCTAGGAGGCCCGGCCCGCCTTCTCGTGGGGCGTGCGCGGGACGAGGCGCAGGGCGAGGCCGGGGCAGATCGCGACGGCGCGCCGCGCGTCGGCCTCCAGCCGCGCCGGGATGGGCTCGGACGGGATCACCGGGTAGTGGTACTCGTCCATCCGGACGGTGCCGCGCAGCACGTCGGCGCACAGGCCGTGGCCGTCGCAGCGGCTCCAGTCGACCTCCAGCCGCAGCTCGGCCGCCTCCGCCTCGGCGGGCAGCACCCCGAGGACGGGCCGCCCGCAGCCGCCGTCGGAGGCGTGCCGGGCGAGGTCGTCAGCGAAGACCTCCAGCGCGGACAGCACGAACCGGGCGGTGCCGTCGGGGTGGGAGCACGCGCCGCGGCCGGCGACCATCCCGACGGCTCGGCGGACGGCCTCGCAGGCGGCCGCGACGCCCCGGCCGGCGGCGATGTCGGCGAGCGCGCCGGCGACGTCGGGCAGCCCGAGGCGGC
>NZ_JBEYYT010000440.1:0-7634 GCF_040645715.1 Spirillospora sp. NPDC046719
CGGCGCTGCGCGCCAGGTGGGACGGCGAGGACGACGCGGCGGCGCGGCTCGGGATCGTCCTCGCCGCGGGCGACCTGGCGCCCGGCTGCACCGCGCGCGTCCTGCCCGAGACGCTCCTCTGGCTCCGCGACCTGCGCGACGGGCGCGACGGGCGCGACGGGCGCGGCCCGGACGATCCGCAGCTCCGGCTCGCCGCCGATGCCGCGCTGTCGGCGGCGGTCCGCGCCCAGCGTCCGGACCTCGCCGCGGCCACCGCCGCGCTGCGCGGGGACGTCGCGGTCTGGCGGGACGTCCCGTGGGTCGGCGGGTCGAGCCCCGACCTCGTCCCGTACTTCGGCGGCGGCGCGGCCCGCCTGCTCGGCTGGATCGCGGGTCGGATCGAGGACGACCCGTCCGCGCGCCTCGACCTGTGCGCCGCCTTCCTCGGCGACGCCGATGCCGACCTCAGGATCGGCGCGGTGCGCCTCGCCGCGCACCTGCTCAGCGAGCTGCGGTCGCCGGTGGAGCGCCTGCTGCCCGGTGTGTCCGCCCTCTGCGCCGACGCTTCTCCGGCGGCGCGCTCCTACGCCGTCCTCCTCATCGCGGGACTGGACGAGGGCGACCCCGACCTGCTCGCCGACCGGCTCGGCGACGGCGCGCCGCTGTCCCGGTACGGCGACGAGCGGATCTCCGACCTCGCCGCATGGGGCCTCGCCTGGCGCGAGGACCCGCGCTGCGTCCCCTACCTGGTGGAACGGCTCGCGGGGACGCCGCCGATGGTCGACGCGTTCACGGGCTCGGTGCTGACCACCTCGCCGCCGTCCATCCTCCATTCGCTCGCCCCGCTGGGCGGGCACGCGGACGCCCTCCTCCCCGCGATCCGCGCACGGATGGACGACCCGGACACCGGCCGCACCCTCGCGCGCGCCCTGGAGGCATGGGGCGAGGCCGCGGCGCCGGCCGTCCCGGAACTCGTCCGGCTGCTCGGCACCGGGGCGGCCGTCCAGGCCGCGGCGACGCTCGCCGCGATCGGCCCGGCCGCGTCCGGCGCCGCCGAGGCGCTGCGTCGCGCCGGCGCGCAGGACGGCGGACGGACCGCCCAGGACCGCGAAACGCGCTTCGCGTGGGCCTTGTCCAAGGTGACCGGCGATCCGGGGCCGCTGCTGAGCGTCGTGGACGCCCTTCCGCCCGATCGAGGCTGGGCCGGGCTGCTGGCCGATCTCGGCGAGCACGCCGCCGGGCACGCCGGGCGCCTCCGGCCGCTGATGGATTCCCGCGACGACTGGACACGCGTGGACGCGGCGCGCGCGTACCACGCCGTCACCGGCGACGCGGAGACCGCGTCCGAGCCGCTGTGTCGCGAGGTCTACGACCTGGCGCGCGGCGAGTACCTGCCGGTGCGGTGGGCGGCCATGCGGTACCTCGCCGACATGGGCCCCGCGCCGTCGACCCTGGGGTGGGCGCTGCGGGCCATCGCCGACTCCGAACGGCGGCACCGCAACAACGGCGGGTGGCGGGGCTTCGCCGAGGACAGGGAACTGCGCGCGCTCGCCGCACGCCTCCTCGACTGACCTGCCCCGACTTCGCTGACTCGGGGCACGGGGACCCGGGCCGCCGCTCAGTCGGAATCCTCCAGGTCGCCTTCGACCTCCAGGTAGAGGCGCTTCAGGGCGTCCAGGGTGTCCTGTTCCGGGTGCTCCCACATGCCGCGGTCGGCGGCTTCGAGGAGCCGTTCGGTGATGCCGTGCAGCGCCCACGGGTTCGACTCGTTGAAGAACGCCTGGTTCTCGGCGTCGAGCGCGTACGTCCGCGCGAGCTTCTCGTACATCCAGTCGGCGACGACCCCGGCGGTCGCGTCGTAGCCGAACAGGTAGTCGACCGTCGCCGCCAGCTCGAAAGCGCCCTTGTAGCCGTGCCGCCGCATCGCCGCGAGCCAGCGCGGGTTGACGACGCGCGCGCGGAACACGCGGGACGTCTCCTCGTCCAACGTGCGGGTGCGGACGGCGTCCGGGCGGGTGCTGTCGCCGATGTAGGCCCTCGGCGCCTTCCCGGTCAGCGCCCGCACCGTCGCGATCATGCCGCCGTGGTACTGGAAGTAGTCGTCGGAGTCGGCGATGTCGTGCTCGCGGGTGTCGGTGTTCTTGGCCGCGACGCTGATCCGCCGGTAGGCGTTCTCCATGTCGCCGCGCGCCGGGACGCCGTCGAGGCCGCGCCCGTAGGCGTAGCCGCCCCACACCGCGTACACCTCGGCGAGGTCGGAGTCGTCGCGCCAGTTGCGGCTGTCGATCAGCGGCAGGATGCCCGCCCCGTACGCGCCGGGCCGCGACCCGAACACCCGCAGCGTCGCCCGCCGCTCGTCGCCGCCCTCGGCGAGGTCCGCCCGCACGTGCGCGCGGACGAAGTTCATGTCGTCGGGCTCGTCCTGGTCCGCCGCGATCCGCACGGCGTCGTCCAGCATCGCGACGGCGTGCGGGAACGCGTCGCGGAAGAACCCGCTGATCCGGATCGTCACGTCGACGCGCGGGCGGCCCAGCTCGTCGAGCGGCACCGCCTCGAGGCCGGTGACGCGGCGGGACGCCTCGTCCCACACCGGCCGGACGCCGAGCAGCGCGAGGACCTCGGCGATGTCGTCGCCGGACGTGCGCATCGTGCTGGTGCCCCACACCGACAGCCCGACCGACCGCGGCCACTCGCCGGTGTCCTCCCGGTACCGGTCCAGCAGCGAGTCCGCCATCGCGCGCCCGGTGTCGTAGGCGAGCCGGGACGGGACGGCCTTCGGGTCGACGGAGTAGAAGTTCCGGCCGGTCGGCAGCACGTTGATGAGGCCGCGCAGCGGGGACCCGCTCGGCCCGGCCGGCACGTACCCGCCGTCGAGGGCGTGCAGCACCATGCCGATCTCGTCGCGGGTCCGCTCCAGCCGCGGGACGATCTCCGTCGCGGCGAACCGCAGGATGTCCGCGACCCGCCCGTCCGCGACCCCTTCCGCGACGCCTTCCGCGACCTGGGACGCGGCGTCCGGGTCCCAGCCGCGCTCCTCCATCGCGGCGACCAGCGCCCGCGCCCGCGCCTCCACGGCGTCGACCTCGCCGCGGGACGCGCCGTCCTCCTTCAGGCCGAGCGCCTCGCGCAGGCCGGGCAGCGTCACCGACCCGCCCCACATCTGCCGCGCCCGCAGCATCGCCAGGACGAGGTCGACACGCGTCTCCCCGGCCGGGGCCGCGCCGAGGACGTGCAGGCCGTCGCGGATCTGGACGTCCTTCACCTCGCACAGCCAGCCGTCCACGTGCAGCAGGAAGTCGTCGAACTCGGCGTCGTGCGGCCGGTCGTCCAGGCCGAGGTCGTGGTCGAGGCGGGCGGCCCGGATCAGCGTCCAGATCTGCGCCCGGATCGCGGGCAGCTTCGCCGGGTCGAGCGCCGCGATGTTCGCGTGCTCGTCGAGGAGCTGCTCCAGCCGCGCGATGTCGCCGTAGCTCTCCGCCCGCGCCATCGGCGGGATCAGGTGGTCGACGAGCGTGGCGTGCGCGCGCCGCTTGGCCTGCGTGCCCTCGCCCGGGTCGTTGACGAGGAACGGGTAGACCAGCGGCAGGTCGCCGACCGCCGCGTCCGGGCCGCAGGACGCCGACATCCCGGCGGACTTGCCGGGCAGCCACTCCAGGTTCCCGTGCTTGCCGACGTGGACGACGGCGTCCGCGCCGAACTCGTCCGCGATCCACCGGTACGCCGCCAGGTAGTGGTGGCTCGGCGGGAGGTCGGGGTCGTGGTAGATCGCGACGGGGTTCTCGCCGAACCCGCGCGGCGGCTGCACCATCACGACGACGTTCCCGGACCGCAGCGCGGCGAGCACGATCTCGCCGTCCGGGTCGCGCGAGTCGTCCACGAACAGCTCGCCCGGCGGCGGCCCCCAGTGCCGCTCGATGCCGTCGCGCAGGTCCTGCGGGAGCGTCGCGTACCAGGCCCGGTAGCGCGCCGCCGGGACGCGGACGGGGTTGCCGGTGAGCTGCGCCTCGGTCAGCCAGTCGGGGTCCTGGCCGCCCGCCGCGATGAGCGCGTGCATGAGCGCGTCGCCCTCGCCCGGCAGCGCGTCGCCGACGTCGTAGCCGCGCTCGCGCATCTCGGCGAGCAGCTTCACCACGCTGGCGGGGGTGTCGAGCCCGACCGCGTTCCCGATCCGCGCGTGCTTGGTCGGGTACGCCGACAGCATCAGCGCGACCCGCTTGTCCCGCGCCGGCACGTGCCGCAGCCGCCCGTGCCGGACGGCGATCCCCGCGACCCGCGCGGCCCGCTCCGGGTCGGCGACGTAGACGCTGAGGCCGTCCTCGTCGGTCTCCTTGAACGAGAACGGCACCGTGATGATCCGGCCGTCGAACTCCGGCACGGCGACCTGCGTCGCGGTGTCCAGCGGTGACAGCCCGTCGTCGTTGGCCTCCCACGCCGCGCGCTCGCTGGTCAGGCAGAGGCCCTGCAGGATCGGGACGTCCAGTTCGGCGAGCGCGCCGACGTCCCACGCCTCGTCGTCGCCGCCCGCGCCCGCGAACGCCGGCTTCGTGCCGCCCGCCGCCAGCACGGTGACGACCAGCGCGTCCGCCCGCCGGAGCGTGTCCAGCAGCTCCTTCTCGGCGGTGCGCAGCGACGCGCAGAACACCGGGAGCGCCCGCCCGCCCTTCGCCTCGATCGCCGCGCACAGCGCCTCGACGAACGCGGTGTTCCCGGCGAGGTGGTGGGCGCGGTAGTACAGGACGCCGACGACCGGTCCCTCGTCCGACGTGCGCTCGCGTTCCAGCACGCCCCACGTCGGGGTGGGGGCCGGGGGAGCGAAGCCGAACCCGGTGAGCAGCACCGTGTCGGACAGGAAGGCGAACAGCTCGGCGAGGTTGCCGGGACCGCCGTGCGCCAGGTAGGCGTGCGCCTCGGCGCTCACCCCGGCAGGGACGGTCGACAGCTCCATCAGCTCGGCGTCCGGCGCCTGCTCGCCGCTGAGCACCACCACCGGGCGCGGGCCCGCGAGCAGCGCGTCGAGGCCCTCCTCCCACGCGCGCCGCCCGCCCAGCAGCCGCACCACCACCAGGTCGGTGCCGTCCACCAGCGCGGGCAGGTCGTCGACGGACGTGCGGGCGGGGTTGGCCAGCCGGAAGTCGGCGCCGCTTGCGCGCGCGCTGAGCAGGTCGGTGTCCGAGGTGGACAGCAGCAGGATCACGCGGATCGCGTCCTCACCCGGGGTCCTCGCCCCGAATCGCAGGTCAAGAAGTGGCGGCACGGAGTCTCCTGGCTCCCGGATCGGCGCTCGCCCCGGCCTTCCCGCTCGCGCGGTGGCCTTCGGTGGGGTCCGCTCCCCGGTGACAGTGGCGGGACCGCGCCGGATTCGCACCGGCTTCCTCCCTTGTCGCCGCCCACACCCTAACCCGATTCCCGCCGCCCCGGCGCGCCCGGGGGCGCCGCCCGCCGTGGGACGATCTTCCGATGCAGCGGGAGAGCGAGCCGGTGTCGTGGCGGATCCGGCGCTGGGCGGCGCCCGCCGCGCTGGCGGTCCTGGTCGCCGTAGCCATCGCCGCGGTCGGCGTGACCGTTGGCGGGGAGACTCCGCGGGAGGCGGCGGGCTTCCCGTACCGGACGCCGCGCTTCCTGCTCGCCGCGGGAGGCCAGGGGACGTGGCTCGAAGTGCGCACGATGCCCCGGACGGGCGCGCCCGAGCGGCCGGTCGACGCGGTACGGCCGCCGGACTCCGCCGGCGCGGTGCAGGAGATCCTCGCCGGCCCGGACGGCAGGTTCGTGGTCGCCGCCTCGCGGAGCGACCCGTGCGAGACGCGCCTCTTCCGGTTCCGGCTGACCGGTGACGGCCACGTGACCGGGCTCGCGCCGATGCCCGGCGGCACCATCCCCGCGCTGGTCGCGGGCCTCGCGATGAACCGCCGAGGCGACCGGCTCGCCTACACGACCGCGCCCTGCGCGCCGGAGCCGCCGCACACGCCGGCGTCCGCCGACCCGCCGCGCGCACTGGCGCCCGCGAGCCCGCCGCGCGCCGCGCTGACCGTGCTCGACACCGCGACGGGGAACCGCCGCACGTGGAGCGCGGCCGGGCCCTCGGTCGTCGGCGAGATCGTCTGGGCCCGCGACGGCCGGACGCTCGGCTACACCATCGGCGACCTCGTTCCCGGGGCCGGGCAGGACGCCGCCGTCCAGAACGTCACCGTCCGCGCGACCGACACCCGCGACGGCGGACCGGGCCTGCGCGAGGGACGGGTCCTGTTCCGCGCGCCGGACGGCGTCTCGTCCGCCACCATGGGCCCGGACGGACGTTCCGGCTACGGGATGATGCGGAGGCCGGACGCCACCGTCCTGTTCGCCTTCACCGAGGGGAGGCCGATGCGGGTCACCCGCACGATCCCGCAGACGCCGGGCACGAGTGTCGGCGTCGTCCTCGTCTCGAGCGGTGAACCGCGTTATGCCTGCTTGAACGGCCTGGACGCGTTCGGCAGGGCCATCGACGGGACGGTCCGGACGACCTTCTCGGGGCTCGGGCACTGCGACTCGGCGATGGCCTCCTGACCCGGCCCGCGGCACGAGATCGCGTCGCCGGGGCCCTCGGAGCGGGCCTTAGGATCCTCGCGTGTCGACTTCGCGTTCCGGGCCGGACCGGTGTCCGGGGGCTCTGCGGGTGCACGCCGCCGCCGACGGGGGGCTGGCGCGCGTCCGGCTGCCCGGCGGCGCGCTGACGCGGCCGCGGCTCGACGCCCTCGCTGCCGCATCGCGGGAGCTGGGCGACGGGTTCCTCGAACTGACGTCGCGGGCGAACGTGCAGATCAGAGGGCTCGCGGACGGGGCGGAGAGCGAGCTGAGCGAGCGGCTGCACGCGGCCGGGCTGCTGCCGTCCGCCGCGCACGAGCGCGTCCGCAACATCCTCGGCAGCGTGCTGACCGGGCGCGACGGCTCCGGGCTGCTGGACGCCCGGCCCGTCGTGGCGGCGCTGGACGCGGGCCTGTGCGCCGCCCCGGACCTCGCTGGCCTGCCCGGCCGGTTCCTGTTCGCGGTCGACGACGGGCGCGGCGACGTCATCGCGCTGCGCGCCGACGTCGGCCTGTACGCGGTGGCGCCGGACGCGTTCGCCCTGGTCCTCGCCGGGACGGACAGCGGCCTGCGGGCGGCCCCGGAGGACGCCGCCGCGCTCGCGCTGGACGCCGCGCGCGCGTTCCTGCGCGTCCGGACGAGCGAGTGGCGGCTCGCCGAGCTCGGCCGCGACCTCTCGCTGCCGGGAAGCAGGAGCGCACCCGTCCCGGTCCCGGCGGTCCCGTACCGGACGCCGCTCGGCGAGATCCCGCAGCGGGACGGGCGGACGGCGTTCTCCGGGCTGGTCCCGCTCGGCCGCCTCGACCCCGCCGGGCTGGGCGCCGCCGGGGAGATCATTGTCACTCCGTGGCGGGGCGTCGTCATTCCCGGCATCGCGGACATGTCACACTTCCCTGGCCTGGTCACCGGACCCGACTGGGCGGGGCTGACGTCCTGCGCGGGCCGTCCCGGCTGCGCGAAGTCGCGCACCGACGTGCGCGCGGACGCGGCGCGGGCCCGCCGGGCCGGCGGCGGCCTGCCGGTCCACAGGTCGGGCGGCGTGCGCGAGTGCGGGCGCCCCGCCGACCGGCACGTCGCGGGCGTGGGCGGCCCCG
>NZ_JBEYYT010000441.1:0-7566 GCF_040645715.1 Spirillospora sp. NPDC046719
CGGCGGACGAGCAGGACCCCGTCCACGAGCGCATGGCGGAGCTGCGGGCGCAGCTGGAGGAGCTGGCGAGCAGCGAGTCGAAGCTCGGTCCCCGGCTGGGGTCGGCGGAGCAGGCCGTGCGGCGGCTCCAGGCGAAGGCGGACACGCGCGCGCTGGAGGTGGACCGGCTGCGCGGGCGCAAGGAGGCGCACGACCGCGACCGCGACCGGGTGCGGCGCAAGGCGGCGGAGCTGGCCGACAAGCGCGCGGCGCTCGGCCTGGAGGAGCTGGAGAAGGAGTGGGGCGGCTCCCGGGACGGCGCCGCCGAGTGGCTGTCCGGCCTCGACGACGACGAGGCGACGTGGACGCCCGCCGAGTGGTGGCACACCGCCGAGAAGCATCTGTCGGAGGCGCTGCGGCGCGTCTTCCCGGACGGCCCGTCCGATGAGGACATGCCGGAGGAGACGCGGTTCCTGCTGCGGGAGCGCGCCGAGGGCGAGGGCCGCCGCACCGACCGGGAGCAGGCCACGTTCCTGCGGCTGGCGAAGTCGCTGGAGGGCTACCTGCGCCGCCAGGAGGACTACGAGAAGCACCAGCGGCGGCAGATCGAGGTGCAGCTGTCCGGGCGCCGTGCCGACCTGGAGAAGGCGCGCAAGGGCGCGATGGAGGCGGCGGGCGCCGCGGAGGCGCACCGGACGGCGCTGACGGCGGCGATCCGGGCGCGGCTCCAGCGGGTGTCGGAGGAGTTCGAGAAGCTGGACGTGACGTACGGCGGGTACGGCGCGACGCTGGAGTTCCCGACGCCGGAGCAGCCCGGCGACCCGGAGCAGGAGTGGCGCTGGCGGGTGACGCCGAAGTGGCGGCGCTCGGACGGCCAGCGGTACGTCCCGTACAACCGGCGCGCGAACACGGCGCTGATGGATGAGAAGGCGGTCAAGCTGGTGTGTGCGGCGGCGCTGGCCAGTTCCGGCGGCGGGCGGCTGTGCCTGGTGCTGGACGAGCTGGGCCGCAACCTGGGCAAGGAGCACCGCAAGGAGGCCGTGGCGCTGTTCCGCAAGATCGGCGAGACGCACGGCATCACGGTGATCGGCGCGTTGCAGGACGACATGGAGCCGTACGCGATCGACGCGTGCGGGCAGTACGTGAAGCTGCGCCGCTCGTCGGACACGATGCCGTACAACGAGCCGCCGGTCGTCGTGGGGTACGACGAGCACGAGCCGCGGGTCCGGAAGCTGGCGGAGGCGGTCACCCGGGCGCGGGCCGACGTGACCGGCGCGACCAGTACGACCGGCACGACCAGTACGACCGGTACGACCGGCGCGACCAGTACGACCGGTACGACCGCCGGTACCGGCGAAGCGCCGTAAATCATGTGAAGGCGGGCGGCGATTCCGGCAGGATGCCCGGCATGCGTGCTGACGAGCTCCTGACCGAGGTCGAACCGCTGCCGTTCGGGGAGCGCTGCCGGCGGCTGGCGGACCTGCGCGGGCGCGCCGGCACGCCGGAGCTGGCGGCGCTGCTCGGCGAGCTGGCGGACGGCGGCCACTACGAGCGGTCCGTGGGGCTGTTCGTCGCGTCGGCCGTGCGGGACGAGGCGTCGCTCGCGCACATCGCGCGCGCCATGGGCGACGCCGACGCGGAGCTGGCGTGCCGCGCGATCCGGCTGTACGTGCAGTACGGGAACGGCCCGGAGCCGTTCCTCGCCGGGCTCGGCGACGCGCCCGCGGCGATCCGGTCGGAGATCTACGACGCCGTCCGCAGGCGGCGGCGCGCGGATCTGGCGGACGCGCTCGTCGGGCCGGTCGCGGACCGCTGGGGCGTGGAGGAGGCCGCCGCGCTGCTGCCCGCCTGCAGCACGCCGGTAGTGGCGGAGCGGATCGACGCGTTCGCGCGCGCCGTCCCGAACTGGGCGTCGCTCGGCGGCGCGCATCCCGGCGTCGTGCTGGACCATGCGGAGCGGCGGCTCGCGGAGGCGGCCGACTGGCTGCGTGCGGGGCTGTGGGGGCTGTACGGACCCGGCGTCGCGGCGGCGGTGGGGCACGACCCGGGACGTGTCGTCGGATTGCTGGAGCGGTTCGGCGGCGACCCGGGGCTGCCGTTCGCTCTGGACCCGAAGACCGGTGTGCTGCTGGAGGCGGAGCCGGTCCGGATGATCCGGCTGCTGACCTCCGAGCGGTACGAGCGCTCGCTGCGCCGGGTGCTGTGGCGCAGGTCCGTCCGGGACCGGCTCGCGGCGCTCGGCGACGGCGACGTGGCGCGGGTGGCGCGCGCCGTCCGCGAGGACGACAGTGCGCTCCGCCTGCTGCTGAAGGCGTTCCCGCCGTCGCGCCGCGAGCACGTGTTCGACGCCGCGATGGCCGGGGTGGACCTGTCGGCCGCCGAACTGGACGAGTCGCTCCTCGACGTCCTCCCGCGCGCGCTCCGGGTGAGGGAGGCGCGGCGGATGCTGCGCCTGCGCCGGGTCGCCGAGACGCCCGCGCGCTACTGGAGCATCAGCGCGTTCCTTCCGTACGAGGAAGGGACGCCGGTCCTGGAGGCGCTGACCCGCCGCCCGGACGCCGACGACCGCGCGACCGGCTACGCGCTGCTGATCGCGTGCGCGGGGCGCAGCCGCGATCCGGGCACGCTGACCGCGATGCTGGACTCGCTCGTCCGGCTGCGCAACGAGCAGGATCCCGTGCGGTACTCGGCGCTGGACGCGCTCGCGAACGTCCCGGAGGGCCTGCTGCGCGCCGAGCACGCGGCGGCGGTGGCGCGGTTCGCCGACGACGCGCTGGCCGCCCGCGACTGCTCGTACATGACCCGGCAGGCGCTCGGGCGGATCGCCGCCGCGTTCTGCCGGCAGGGCGCGATCCGCGACGACGCCGACCTGGTCGTGTTCGGGCTGGAGCTGGTCGAGCGGCTCATCGGCCACGCCGGCGCGGTGTTCCTCGGCCGCCTCGACCGCGTGCTGCGGCACGGCCAGGAGTTCCGGCTCGCCGACACGCTCGCGCCCCACCTCGACGCCGCCGCGCGCCGCGACGACCACCGCCTCGCGCTGGTGCTCGTGCGGGCGCTGGGCCGCCGCGCGCACCGCGTCCCGCGCCTCCAGGACGCGCTGGAGGCCGCTCTCGACGCGCGCAGCGACGACGTCCTCAAGCAGGCCATCGGGCTGTGGCTCGCTCCCCCGGGCACCCGCGCCGAACGCGTCGGGCGGGTCGTCGCGAAGGACCCGTCGGCCGTCGCGGTCCCGGCCGTCCTGGCCGCGATCGCCCGCGAGCGCACCGACCTGCTGCACCTGGTCCTCGGCGGGACGACTCCGCCAGGACGGTTCCAGCGCGCGGACGTCACCTACGTCCCGCACATGGCCGCGGCGTGGATGCGCCGGTGGACGTCCCGGCAGCGCGACGCCTACCTCGGCCTGCTCGCCCGCGTGGCCGGGAACGAGGAGCAGCCGGGCGACGCGCGGACGAGCGCGATCCGGACCATCGGCACGGTGCCGGGCGTGGACGCGGCACGGCTGCGCCCCTACCTCGACTCCGACGACGACCGGATCCGCCGCACCGCGCTGACCGCGGTGGCGTGGACGGCGTCCCCGCAGGCCGTCCTGCCGGACCTGCTCGCGCACGCCGCCACGGACCACGCGCACGTCGCCATGTACGCGATGACCCGTGCGGCCCGTTTCGTCCGGCCGTCGGAGCTGGCGGCGATCCTGGGTCCGGCGCTCCGGGAGGGCAAGATCACCGCGCGCAAGGAGGCGCTGCGGATCCTGCTGCACAACCGGGTGCCGGACGCCCTGGACCTGGTCGCCGCCGCCTGGGACGACCCCGGCCAGCACCGGGACGTGCGCGCCGCGATCGCCTCGGCGGTCCGCCCGTACCTGGCCGAACCGGTGGCGCGGCGGATCCTGGGCGAGGCCGCGGACGGCCCGCGCGACCTGGCCCGCCAGGTGCTCGGCACGCCGCCGCTGGCCGTTGAGGAGCGGTTCCGCGGCTTCTACGCCTCGCTGGTGCTGCGGGTGGCGGGCTCCGACGACACCGAGGCGCGCGCCGCCGCGCTGCCGAACGTTCCCCAGTGGGCGCAGTGGGCGCCGGACGCTCCGGCGGTGGTGGCCGGCCTCGTCACCGACCTCGCCGTGACCGAGGGCTGGAGGCCGGCCCTGGACGCGCTGGTCGGCTGCGTCGTCGCCGGTTACGGCGCGGCGGAGCTCGGCGCGACCGCGGCCGGCCTGGCCGCCGCGCCCGACGAGCCGAGCGCCGGCGCCGAACGGGACCTGCCCGCGTTCCAGCGGCTGACGGCGCTGGTCGGCGCGGTGCGCGGCGCGGCGGACCGCGACCGCGACACGGCCGAGCGGGCCGTCGCCGCCCTGGACGGCCGCCTCCCCGGCGACCTCGCCCGGGAGCTGGCCGCCGCGACGCTCCGCTGGGACGTCCCCGGCACGGCCGCCGCGCTGGACGCCCTCGCGGACGGGTGCGCCGGCGGGGTCCTCGCGGCCCGGGAGGTCGCCGAGGCCCTCGTCGCGTGGGCGGACGAGAGGTGGCTCGCCTACCCGGAGTACGTCACCCTCCCCGCCGGCACGCCCGATCCCGAGGCGGTCCTCCCCCACGCGGAACGGCTGGCCGGACGCGGCGACCTCGCGGGCGGGCTGTTCGCCGCCGCGCTCACCGGCGTCCACGCGCGCCGCGCGGGCTGGCCCGCCCCCTGGCGCGACCTCCTGCGCGCCCTGCGCGCCCACGCCCACCCCGACGTGGCCTACACCGCCCGCCGCATGCACACCGCCGAGGAGTGACCAACCTTCCCCCGGTATGCCGCATCACAATGGTGGACCGATCGGGACGAACCCAAGGGGTGGCCGGTGACGCAGTGGCGGGTTTCGGGATTCGAGGAGGTGCGCGAGCTCGGCCGCGGCGCGCAGGGGCGGGTGGCGCTGGCCCGGCACGGCGGGACCGGCGCGCCCGTCGCCATCAAGTACCTGCCAGCCGACGCCGATCCGCGCGCCAGGGACGCCTTCCGCAACGAGGCGCGGATGCTCGGCCGGGTCGACGACCCGCACGTGGCGCGGCTCTACCGGCTCGTCGAGACCGAGAACGGCACCGCGCTGATCATGGAGGCGGTCGAGGGCGTCTCGCTGAAGCGGGTCCTGGCCGAGCACGGCGCCCTCGGCCCCGAGGCGGCGCTGCTGGTCCTGAAGGGGTCGCTGCGCGGGCTCGCCGCCGCGCACGCCGCCGGGGTCGTGCACCGCGACTACAAGCCCGCCAACGTCGTCGTCCGCGCGGACGGCCTCAGCAAGCTCATCGACTTCGGCATCGCCGTGTGGACGGGCGAGGGCGACCGGTCGGGCACCCCCGCCTACATGGCGCCCGAGCAGTGGCGCGGCGAACCCGCCACCCCGGCCACCGACGTCTACGCCGCCACGTGCGTCTTCTACGAATGCGTGACCGGTGAGCGGCCCTTTCGCGCGCACGACCGCATCGGGCTGATGGGGCAGCACTCGAACGCGCCCGTCCCGGCGGACGCGGTCCCCGAGCCGCTGCGCGCGCTCGTGCTGCAGGGGATGGCGAAGGACGCCGCGTACCGTCCGCCGAGCGCCGCGCACTTCGCCGGCGAACTCGACCGCGTCGCCGTCAATGCCTACGGCCCGGACTGGGAGCAGCGGGGCGTGCGCGCGCTGGCCATCGCGGCCACCGCCTTCGCCGCGCTGTTCCCGCTCGCAGCCGCGGGCCTGCTGCCCGGCGGCGCGGGCGCAGCGGGCGCCGGTACGGCGGGAGCGGCAGGAGCGACAGGATCGGCGGGGACGAGCGGGGCCGCGACGGGCTCGGGCGGGCTCCTGTCGGCGGTCGGCACGAAGGCGGGCGTCGCGATCGCGGGCGCCGCCGTCGCCGGCACCGCCGCGGTCGGCGCCGGCGTCTACGCCGCGACCCGCCCCGACCGGGACCGCACCCCCGTCGCCGCCACGGCGACGGCCAAGGCGACGCCGTCCGGGCAGCGGATGTCGTTCGGCACCCTCACCCTCACCACCCCGGTGGACTGGAGGCTCTCGCCGCTGACCGACCTTCCGGGCCGCCCCAAGGGCAACTACTGGGTGAACTCCCCCGGCGCATGCTCCCCGTCCACGATCGGCGCCCCGAAGGACAAGAACCGGAAGGCCTACGACAACAACTGCCCGGGGTTCGTGGTGATCGGCGAACCGTGGCGCAACGACCAGGAGAACGGCTGGAAGGGCTTCAGCACCGACCGCCCCTGGGGACCGGAGACCGAAGCCTTCCGCACCTGCCCGCACCGCGGCGACCTCAACGGCATCGGCACCGACGCCGACCGGGCCAAGCCCGTGCGCACGGGCACCGCGAAGGTCGGGACGCGGACGGCCCAGTACCGCGAATGGCGCATCCACTGCCTCGTCCTGCAGGGCGCCGACCAGTTCAAGCCCACCAGCGTGACGTATGTCCAGCGGTACTGGTACCTGACGGAGCCGCGCCTCCTCATCCTCGACGAGTTCGGCACCCCGGACCTCGACGAGATCCTCGCGAAGGCGACCTGGACCTGACGGGAGGGACGTCCCATGGCGCAGTGGCGTGTTCCGGAGTTCGACGAGGTGCGGGAACTCGGGCGGGGCGCGCAGGGCCGGGTCGTGCTGGCACGGCACGCGGTCCGCGGCACACCGGTCGCGGTCAAGTACCTCGCGGCCGGCGCCGACCCGGAGGCGCGGGACCGGTTCCGGGAGGAGGCGCGGATGCTCGGCCGGGTCCACGACCCCCACGTGGCCCGGCTCTACCGGCTCGTCGAGCACGGCGACGACCTCGCCATCGTGATGGAGGCGGTGGACGGCGTCCCGTTCCGGGAGATCCTGCGCAGGTACGGGGCGCTGGAGCCGGAGGCGGCGCTCAGCGCGCTGAAGGGGTCGCTCCTCGGGCTCGCCGCGGCGCACGCCGCCGGGGTCGTCCACCGCGACTACAAGCCCGCGAACGTGATCGTCCCGGCGGACGGCCGCAGCAGGCTCGTCGACTTCGGCATCGCCGTCGTGGCGGGCGGCGCCTCCGCCGCGGGGACGCCGCTGTACATGGCGCCGGAGCAGTGGCGCGGCGAGCCCGCCACCCCCGCGACCGACGTGTACGCGGCGACGTGCGTCTTCTACGAGGCCCTGACCGGCCGCCGCCCGTACACCGGGGACCGCGCGTCGATCATGGCGGGGCATCTCGACGGCGCCGTGCCGGCCGAGCACGTCCCGGAGCCGCTGCGCCCGCTCGTCGCGCGGGGCATGGCCAAGGACCCGGCGGACCGTCCGGTCAGCGCGTCGGCGTTCGTCGGGCGGCTCGACGAGGTCGCGGGCGGGGCGTACGGGCCGGACTGGGAGTCGCGGGGCGTCCGCGCCCTGGCGGGTGCCGCCGTCGCGCTCGCCGCGCTGTTCCCGCTGGCCGCCGCCGGGCTCGTCCCGGCCGGTGCGGCGGGCGCCGCCGGCGCGGGAGCCGCGGCCGGAGCCGGAGCCGGGACGGCGGGAGCCGCAGCGGGGTCCGGCGGAGTGCTCGCGGCCGTCGGCACCAAGGCGGCCGTGGCCGTCGCCGCCACGGCCGTCGCGGGCACCACGATCGGCGGAGCCGCCGCCTCCCGCGC
>NZ_JBEYYT010000442.1:0-7554 GCF_040645715.1 Spirillospora sp. NPDC046719
CCGGAGGGCGCCTGCGGCCCGTGCCGCGGGACGGGTCAGGCGTTCTCCGCGCGGAACCGGCGGGCCCCCAGCCACACCGACACCACCAGCAGCACCACCGCGACCAGCGCGCCCTCGGCGACCGCCGCCGTCGCGTAGTCGCCGAGGAACGCCGCCCGCGCCGCGTCCACCACGTACCGGAACGGGGTGAACCGCGACACCGCGTCCAGCCAGCCCGGCGCCAGGCTCATCGGCAGCAGGATCCCCGACAGCAGCATCAGCGGCAGCGTCACCGCCGACAGCAGCGGCGCGAACGCGTCCTCGCTGCGCGTCCGCATCGCCAGCACGTACGACAGCGATGCGATCGCGACCGCCAGCGACACCACGAACAGCAGCCCGACCGCGATGCCGCCCGCCGGCGCCCGCAGCCCCAGCGCCAGCCCGACCGCCACCAGCAGCACCGCCTGTGCCGCCACGATGACGGTGTCGCGCAGCACCCGGCCCAGCAGCAGCGCGGTCCGGCTCACCGGCGTCACCCGCAGCCGCTCCACCACCCCCGACCGCAGCTCACCGATCAGCCCGAACCCGACGAACCCAGCGCCGAACAGCGCCAGCTGGATCAGCACGCCCGGCACGAACACCTGCCAGGCGTTGCCGGCGCCGAAACCGCGCACGTCCACCAGCCGCGACAGCAGCGGCCCGAACAGCACCAGGTACAGCAGCGGCTGCACCGCGCCGAACACCACCGCGACCTTGCTGCGCAGCGTCTGCCGCAGATACCGGCCGAACACCAGGCGGGTGTCGGCGGCCGTCCGTGCCAAGGACATCGAAGTCCTCCTTCTCTTCTCGGGGATGGATCCGACGCCGGTCAGGCGGCGTCGCGCAGGGAACGGCCGGTGACGGTGAGGAACACGTCGTCGAGGCTGGGACGGGACAGGTTCAGCGACGCCAGCTCCACCCCGGCGGCGTCCAGCGCCCGCACCAGGCCCATCAGCTGCCGCTCGCCGTCCTCGACGGTCAGCCGCACACCACGGCCGGCGACCACCGCCTCCCGCACCGCCGGATGCCGCGACAGCGCCTCGCGCGCCGGCGCGCCCCCCGACGGGTCGGCGAACTCCAGGGTGACCACGTCGCCCGCGACGCGGCGCTTCAGCTCCGCGGGCGTGCCCGCGGCGACGATCCGGCCCCGGTCGATGATCAGCAGCCGGTCGCACAGCGCGTCCGCCTCGTCCAGGTAGTGCGTCGTCAGGAACACCGTCGTGCCGTCCCCGGCGCGCAGCGAGCGGACGTGCTCCCACAGGTTCCCGCGGCTCTGCGGGTCCAGGCCCGTCGTCGGCTCGTCCAGGAACAGCAGCGGCGGCCGGTGCACCAGCCCCAGCGCGATGTCCAGCCGCCGCCGCTGACCGCCCGACAGCGCCCCGCACGGCCGCCCCCGCAGACCCTCCAGCTCCAGCCGCGCGCACAGCTCGCCGATCCGCGCGGCGCGGTCCCGCACCCCGTACAGGCGGGCCTGCAGGTCCAGCTCCTCGCCCACCGGGACCGACGGGTCGGTGCCGCCGCCCTGCGCGACGTAGCCGATGCGGCGCCGCACCCCGCCCGGGTCGGCGCGCAGGTCGCGGCCCGCGACCGTCGCGGTGCCCGCGGTCGGCGCCAGCAGCGTCGTCAGCATCCGCAGCGTGGTGGTCTTCCCGGCGCCGTTGGGGCCGAGGAACCCGACGATCTCGCCGGGCGCCACGGACAGGTCCACGCCGCGCACGGCCTCGACCGTCCCGTGCCTGCCGGTGAAGGTGCGGGCGAGCCCGCGTGCCTCGATCACGATGACCTCCGATGGGGGAACGACTCGCCCAGTAGAGTAACCACAATTTTTAAGTGGCACCAAGTTTTAAGTCACGCCAGCGAAGGTAGGATTCCGGGCATGGGCAAGGAGATCGACCGGCGGCCCGGACCCGAGCCGGGGCTGCGCGAGCGCAAGAAGCGCGAGACCCGCCGCCGCATTGCCGACATCGCCACCGGGCTGTTCATCACCCGCGGCTTCGACAACGTCACCGTCGCCGACGTCGCCCGCACCGCCGACGTGTCGGTCAACACGGTCTTCAACTACTTCAGGACCAAGGAGGACCTGTTCTTCGACCGCCAGGGCGAGATGATCGAGGCCGCCGGGCAGGCGTTCCGCGACCGCCGCCCCGGCGAGGGCGTCGTCGCGGCGTTCCGCCGCCGCTTCTTCGAGGGCCTGGACGAGGGCGACTACCGGACCGCCTTCCACGAGGGCTCCGAGGTCTGGCTGAAGACCGTCCACGACAGCCCCGCCCTCACCGCCCGCATGCGCGAACTCGGCGAGCAGCTGAAGGACGCCCTCGCCGGCGTCCTCGCCGAGGAGACCGGCGCCGGCCCCGACGACATCACCCCCCGCGTCGCCGCCGCGATGATCTACGCCGCCCAGGGCGTCCTCATCGAGGAGATCGCCGCCCGCAAACGCGCCGGCGAGACCCTCCGGGAGATGCGCGACGACGTCTACGCCTCCGCCGCCCGCGTCTTCGGCATGCTGGAGCACGGCATCGGCGACTACGCCCCGAAACCCGACCCCGCCGACACCGGTACACGGCCCGGCGAGGACACCTAGCGCGGCACCAACGCGGGACCGCGCCGCCACCGCCGGAAAAATGAGTGTCGAGGCACTCCGCGGCGTTCCTAAAATCCATGATTGCGGAGGCGATCAATCATGGACACCCCCACGCTCCTTGCCCACCTGCAGACCCACGACACCCCGCTCACCCTGCCCCGGGGCGGCACCCTGCGCTGGGACGACGCGGACCTGCACCGCGCCGCCCACGCCGCCGGCCCCGAGCACTACGCGCTGCTGGCCCTCGCGCCCGGCGCGCTGCCCTGGCAGCGCGCCCGCGTCCTGCTGCAGACCCTCGCCGCCTCCCAGGCCGGTCTCGACGACGCCACCCGCGACACCCTCGCGCGCCTCGCCCGCGTCCTGACGCTCGCGCTGCCGCCCGCACACGTCATCACCGTCCTGCTCGCGCTGCGCCGGCTGCGCGCCAACCACAAGCACACCACCCGCACCGTGCTGCGGTTCGTGCTCGAGCACCCCGACGCCGACGCCCTCATCGCGGCCCGCCGCCCCGCCCTGCTCGACTGCTTCGAGCACGCGCTCGGCAAGACCGCCGCCCGCGGCTGCGCCCGCCGCATCGACGACGGCGACACCGCCTCGGACTACCTGCGCCGCCGCCTGCTGCGCTTCCTCGCCGTCCCCGCCGCCGCGCCCGCCCGCGTCCAGGCCCTCTACGCCGCACCGCCCACCGCCACCGCCGGCGCCCTCACCGGAACCGGAACCGCGCCCGGCGCAGCGACCGGCCCGGCGCGGGCTATGCCCGACGAGCCCGCCCTCACCCTCGACCCCGCCCGCGAACAGCCCCCGACCGTCACCGCCACCAACCGCGGCGACATCGCCGCCACCCTCGTCCACCTGTACCGGGGCGGCCCCGCCGAGGACCTGTACGCCGCGCTCGGCCGCTACGTCGACGACGCCGCCCGCGCCTACCCCCGCTTCGCCGGGACCGTCGCGCTCGTCCTGGACGCCTCGGCGTCCATGCGCGGCTACGGCGAACGCGAATGGGCCGTGCTGTCGCAGGCCGCCGCGCTGCGGATGCTGCTGTCGCGCGTCTGCGACCGGCTCGAGGTCGTCGAGGTCGGCGGCGACGAACGCGCCCCCCGCGGCGCCACCGACCTCGCCACCGGCGTCCTGGACGCCCTCGCCGCCGGCCCCGACCTGGTCGCCGTCGTCTCCGACGGCTACGAGAACCGGTTCCCCGGCGACCTCGCCCGCGTCGCCGCCACCCTCCCGCGCGCCGGCGTCACCACCCCCGTGGTGTTCTGCCACGCCCTGTTCACCGCCGCCGACGACCTGACCCTGCGCCGACCCGCACCGTCCCTGCCGCAGCGCGGGTTCTGGCACCAGGACGACTTCACCACCCTGCTGCCCTGGATGTTCGCGCACTGCCCCGCGGGCCGCCCCTGGCTGCGCGCCGCCCTGCACGACCGCCTGGACGCCCTGGACCGGCAGGCCGCCGACCTCACCACCGCCCTCGCCGCCTGAACCGCCCCCCGAACCGCCCCCGGCCCCGGAGGCCGCGCACGCCCTTACGCGCGCCTTGCACGCCGCCTGCGCGCGATCCCGGGGGAGCGGCCCCCGGCCGGCACGAACGAAAGGAGCACCGCATGACCGAGATGACGGCGCTCGACACCCTGCTGCCCGGCCCGCTCAGCCTCGCCGGGCACCGCCTCGGCACCCCGCAGCAGGCCGGCGCGCTCACCATGGTGCCGGTCTCCGGTCCCGCCCGCCCCGGCTTCGTCCCGCCCCGCACCGGGCTGAAGCTGTCGCGCGTCACCGGCTACGGACGCCTCGAACTGCGCAACGGCGCCGCCGACGGCGTCGCGATCGTCCCCCTGCACATCGGCTACGTCCAGGACGCCGCCCAGAACCACGCGCTGTGCCGGTCGGCGTTCCTGGCCCCCGGCCAGAGCCTGCTGTTCGAGGACGCCTGCTGCGTCCAGCAGACCCAGGGCGGCTACCTCACCGGACGCGACCAGTGGTTCTTCGTGCTCCCCGGCGAACTGCGCGCCCGCGCCCTCGAACTGCGCGACGTCCGCGGCTACGCCAAGCTGTGGGACGACATCGCCGAACTCAACCACCGCTGCGGGCTGCCCCGCCGCGGCCACCTCGAGCAGATCCTGTCCCGCAAGCGGCCCGTCCTCACCCAGTTCCAGAGCCGCCTGGAACCCCAGCCCGGACAGGTCGGCGCCCTGTTCCTGGTCGCCGGGCGCTTCGCCGGCCTGGAGATCTGCCCCGACCCGCGGTACTTCGCCGAGATGTGGCCCGCCCTGGCCTGCTTCGCCTACGGCGTCGCCGCCTGGCGCGCCGAACCCGCGCTCGCTCCCGCCGTCCCCTACGACGCCGGCTCCCTCGCCGAACTGCGCGGCGCCCTCGACCGCGACCGCGCCGCCCGCCTCACCGACATCGCCCGTCGGCTCACCGCCGCGGGCCCCGCCGAACTCCGCGACCCCGTCCAGATACGGGAGGAGGAACGCTACCTGGACCTGCGGCTGTCCACCGTCACCGGCCCGCACCTGGCCGGGCAGGTCGTCACCGACGGCGGCCGCGCCGTCTACGCCTCCCTGTTCGCCCGCTGACCGACCGCCCCGCCCCGCAGACCCGGCCCGCGGGCGGCGGCATCCGGACGGCCCGCCCGGAACGGCCCCGCAAAAGGGGTTGCCCCGGGCGGCCCCCACCCAGTTGAATCGGACCCACGGGAACTGAGCCGGACCCGTCAGGCGAAAACCCGGATTCCAAGTTCGGATCTCGCACGACGCTCGACACGTCGCAAAGCGATCACGAGCCTGACCCGGTGCCGGCCGCCTGTCCCGTCTCCTCCAGGTAGGGCGCGAGCGCCGCCCGCACGTCCCCCGGCATCTCCCGCTTGGACTTGGAGCGCGGGTCGACGAACACGTGCCGGACCTCGCCGTCGGCCATCAGCCGCCCGCCCACCACGAACCGCGGACGCACCACCATGCTCGTCGTCCCCAGGTGCGCGACCGGCATCTCCACGTCCACCAAGTCGTCGAACCGCGCGCCCTCCCGGTACCGGATCCGCGCCTCCGCCACCACCAGGTCGTAGCCCGCGCCCACCATCTGGTCCGGCCCGCACACCGCCGCCCGCCAGAACTCCGTGAGCGCCACGTCGTAGAAGAACAGGTAGTGGCCGTTGAACACCACGCCCTGCTGGTCGCACTCGCTGTACCGCACCCGCAGCTGATGACTGAAGATCTGCCCCATACCCCCACATCCTGCCGCACCGCGCGGCACCGGCGAGTGGTAGCGCCTCACCGGGAACCGGAGTTTCGATCCTCGACAGTCATAAGCGGAGCTTCTGGATCGCAGAAGGATCATCTGTTGGACTTCTGGGTGGCGAGTGACGAGCATGGGAGGTGACACACCAGCCCACCAGGGAGGACACCAATGGACGAGAAGGCCATGCGCCCCGAGGACATCACCCGCCTGTTCGTCGAGCGCTCCAACGCCGGCGACGCCGCCGGGGTCGCCGCGCTCTACGAGGAGGACGCCGTCCTGGCCTACCCGCCCGGCTCGCAGACCGTCGGCCGCGAGGCGATCCGCGCGCTGTGGGAGAAGGTGCTCGCCGGACGCCCGCACTTCGAGCCCGAGGAGCCGCTGCCCACCCTCGTCAGCGGCGACCTCGCGCTCACCTCCACCCCGCCCAAGGACGGCGCCGGCGCCCGAGCGCAGGTCGCCCGTCGCCAGCCCGACGGCAGTTGGCTCCGCGTCCTCGACCAGCCCGAGTTCGTGACCCCCGGCCGCTGACGGGCCCCGCCGCCCACGGGCCTGCCCGTGCCCAGGCCCGGCGCGGACGCCCCCGCCGCACGGGCGCGGGCGCCGCGGCCGCGATGCCGAGAAGCTCAGGCCGAGAAGTCCAGCAGGCTCAGGAGGCCAGGAACTCCAGCAGGTCCCGGTTGAAGCGCTCCTTGTCGCCCGGCACCATCGCGATGCCGTGCGAACCGCCCTCGTAGACCTTCAGCGTCGCGTCCGGGATGATCTGCGCGGACTTGCGGCCGGTCGCGTCGATCGGGACGATCTGGTCGTCGTCGCCGTGCACGACCAGCGTCGGCACGTCGAACTTCTTCAGGTCGTCGGTGAAGTCGGTCTCCGCGAACGCCGTCGTGCAGTCCACGCCCGCCTTGATGCTCTCGTGCATCGCCATGAACCAGAACGCGTCCCGGTTGCCCTGCGTCACCTTGTTGCCCGGGCGGTTCGCGCCGAAGAACGCCTCCGAGCTGTCCTTCCAGAACTGCGACCGCTCCTTCAGGATCCCGGCCTTGATGTCCTCGAACACCTGCGCCGGGACGCCCTCGGGATTGGCGTCGGTCTTCAGCATCAGCGGCGGGATCGCCGACAGCAGCACCGCCTTGGAGACCCGGCCCGTGCCGTGCCGGCCGATGTAGCGGGCCAGCTCCCCGCCGCCCATCGAGTGCGCCACCAGCGTGACGTCCCGCAGGTCGAGGGCGCCGAGCAGGTCGGCGAGGTCGTCGGCGAAGGTGTCGAAGTCGTAGCCGTCCCACGGCTGCGACGAGCGGCCGTGCCCGCGCCGGTCGTGGGCGATGCCGCGGTACCCGGCGTCGGCCACCGCCTTCATCTGGTCCTCCCACGCGTCGGCGTTCAGCGGCCAGCCGTGGATGAACACCACCGGGGCGCCCGAGCCCCAGTCCTTGTAGTAGATCTCGTTGCCGTCGCGCGTCGTGACGAACCCCATCCCGTGAACCCCCAGAAGTATCGGTGCGTTCCGCGGGGCGTTCCCGGGCACGCGCACCGCTACCCGGATCGCGAGGCAAGGCAGGGTCGACCTTTCTTTGCACGCCCGCCCCGCGAGCACCGCGCCAGCCGGGCACGGCGGCTGAAGTCTCGGCAAAGGCGGGCGCGTGCGGCCGGGAACGGGCCATGCGCGCGGCTAGCGTGCGGCCATGCCGCAGACGCCCGGCGACAGGCCCGCGTACGAGCCC
>NZ_JBEYYT010000443.1:0-7553 GCF_040645715.1 Spirillospora sp. NPDC046719
TCAGTGACGGATCACTGGCCGCCGGACAGCTTCTCCCGCAGCGCGGCGAGGGCCTCGTCGGTGGCCAGCGCGCCACCGCCCGACTCGCTCTCCCCGCCGCCGGAGTAGGAGGTCTCGCCGCCGCCGGTCGCGGGGCCGGTCTCGGCCTCGGCCTCGGCCTTGCGGGCCTCCTCGATCTGCTTGCGGTGGGCGTCGAAGCGGGCGCGGGCCTCGGCGTACTGCCGCTCCCAGGTCTCGCGCTGCTCGTCGAAGCCCGGCAGCCACTCGCCCGTGTCGGCGTCGAAGCCCTCGGGGTACTTGTAGTTGCCCTGCTCGTCGTACTCCGCCGGCATGCCGTACAGGGTCGGGTCGAAGTCCTCTTCCTCGATCCCCGCGGCGCCCTCGTTGGCCTGCTTGAGCGACAGGCTGATCCGCCGCCGGTCGAGGTCGATGTCGATGATCTTCACGAAGATCTCGTCGCCGACCTGGACGACCTGCTCGGGGATCTCCACGTGGCGCTCGGCCAGCTCGGAGATGTGCACCAGGCCCTCGATGCCCTCCTCGACCCGGACGAACGCGCCGAACGGCACCAGCTTGGTGACGCGGCCCGGCACGACCTGGCCGATCTGGTGGGTGCGGGCGAACTGCTGCCACGGGTCTTCCTGGGTCGCCTTGAGCGACAGGGAGACGCGCTCGCGCTCCATGTCGACGTCCAGGACCTCGACCGTGACCTCCTGGCCGACCTCGACGACCTCGGAGGGGTGGTCGATGTGCTTCCAGGACAGCTCGGAGACGTGCACCAGGCCGTCGACGCCGCCGAGGTCGACGAACGCGCCGAAGTTGACGATCGAGGAGACGACGCCCTTGCGGACCTGGCCCTTCTGCAGGGTGTTGAGGAAGGTCTGGCGGACCTCGCTCTGCGTCTGCTCCAGCCAGGCGCGGCGGGACAGGACCACGTTGTTGCGGTTCTTGTCCAGCTCGATGATCTTCGCCTCGAGCTCGCGGCCGACGTACGGCTGCAGGTCGCGGACCCGGCGCATCTCGACCAGCGACGCGGGCAGGAAGCCCCGCAGGCCGATGTCGAGGATGAGACCGCCCTTGACGACCTCGATGACCGTGCCGGTGACGATGCCGTCCTCGTCCTTGATCTTCTCGATCGTGCCCCAGGCGCGCTCGTACTGGGCGCGCTTCTTGGACAGGATCAGCCGGCCTTCCTTGTCCTCCTTCTGGAGGACGAGGGCCTCGACGTGATCGCCGACGGCGACGACCTCGTTGGGGTCGACGTCGTGCTTGATGGACAGCTCGCGCGAGGGGATGACGCCCTCGGTCTTGTAGCCGATGTCGAGGAGGACCTCGTCACGATCGACCTTGACGACGGTGCCTTCGACGATGTCGCCGTCGTTGAAGTACTTGATGGTCTCATCGATCGCCGCGAGGAAGGCTTCCTCGGACCCGATGTCGTTGACCGCTACCTGCGGGGTGGTCGAGGTGGCCTCGGTGCTACTCGTCATGTGTCGGCTGGCTCCGGTACGGACATGGAAGTCGTTATGGGTTGTGCGCGGAGGGCCGTCCGCCCTGCCGAGAACCGGAAGGAACGCGGTGCTGACCGCGTCAGTGAACCGAACCGATGTCGCCGACCTGACCGAGCGCGAGCCTGCTCCGTCCGAAGCGCGCGCAGGCCCACAGCGCAGCGATCAGAATATGGGACGCGGCGCGCCTGGTCAATCCGTCGGGCGCACGGCCGCCCCGCGCGCATCAGTAGACCCGCGCCCAGGCCCGGTAGGGCTTGCCCAGCCGGTCCTCGAGCATATTGGGAAACGTCACCGTGTTCGGGTCACCGTCAGATGTGTACCGCTCATCGGGGTGCTTGTCCAGATAGTCGAGCCAGGCCGTCGAGCAGAACTGCTTGCAGTCGTCCTCTTTGATCTTGCCCTCGGACCGCACCCGGTCGATCGCCCACCGGTCGAACTTCGCGTCGAACGGCGACACCGACGGCCGCCACCCCGCCAGGAAGATCCCCTGGAACGCGTACGAGCCGTCCTTCTTCTCCGCCCACGCCGTCTTGTGCGGGGCGACCCCGAACGGGTAGGCGAACGTCGTCGTGTGCGTCCCCGTCATCTTGACGATCTCGTCCTCCATGCCGCCGATCTCCTTGTACACCTGGTCCTTGGACAGGTGCGACAGGTCGGGGTGCGACAGGGTGTGGTTGGCGATCTCGTACCCGTGCTGGGTGAGCCACTTCAGGCCCGCGGCGGCCTGCACGCCGCTCATCCCGAACAGGTCCTTGTTCAGGTAGAACGTCGCCGTCGGGCGGAACCCCGGGTTCTCCCGCGCCACCTGCTCGATGACGCCGACCGCCGTGTCGGGCTTCGGGTTGCCCTGCGGGTCCAGCCCGAAGTGCCCGGGCGTGCTGTCGTCGAAGGTGAGCACGACCGGGTGCTTGCCGGCCGGGACGTCGATCCGCCCGCTGACGAACTGCGCCGCGGTGATCGGCACGTAGCCGTCCTTGGCGAGCCGCGTCAGCTCGTCGTGCAGCTCCGTGGTCGAGCGGTCCAGCGACTGCTCCGGCTTGACCATGATCCGGTGGTACATCAGCACCGGGATCTGGCCCAGCTCGTCGGCCTTCGCCTGCACCGCCGCGGGCGTCGCCGCCGCGAGCCGGACGGGCTCCGCCGCCGCCGCGCTCGCCGACGCGCTCGGGGACGCCGCCGCACCGGGCGGCGGGGGCCCGGACGGCTTGGCCGCCTCGGCCGGCCGGCCGTCGCGCGCGGCCCGCTCGGTCGCCCCGGCCTGCGCCGCCGCGGCGTCCTCATCGCGCCCGCGCCGCTCCCCTGGCAACGTCAGCCCCAGGATCACGGCGCAGACGACCACAACTCCAGCGATCTTGTGAAGGAGAGGCACGTTTCCCCCGCCGGTAGACCCGAACAGGACCAGGGGGACAGCGTACGACCCCCCGGACATCAACGGACACCGACCGGCGTACCCGAATGATCTCCACAGACCACTCCAGTGCCGCCCCGCATCGCACCAAGCGCGAAACCCCCTGGTAAACCCGGACACCCCGCCCGCGCGCCCCCGTGAGCGGGCATGAAAAAATGCCCCGCGCCACCAGGACGCGGGGCACCAGAACGGCGTGACGGCCGCCGAACGCCCGGCCGGTCACGAGGCTTGCCCGAAGCGCTCAGCCCGCGCGCGAGCGCGCTACCTGACCGGTGGGGCGACGCCGGAGGCGAGCCCCACCGGGAAGCTCGCGAAGCGAGGTCGCGCTCGCCCGAGCACGGTCAGCGGGCGAGCCGCCAGGCGAGCCCGCTGACCGTGCTCGTATTAATGCGCCGCGTCCTGCCAGGTGCGGCCGGTGCCCATGGAGACGCTCAGGGGCGCGCGGAGGGCGTAGGCCCCGGCCATCTGGTCGCTGACGAGGGACTTGAGGTCGTCGAGCTCGCCCGGGGCGACCTCGAACACCAGCTCGTCGTGGACCTGCAGCAGCATCCGGGAGGTCAGGCCCGCCTCGCGCAGGGCGCGGTCGACGTTCAGGCTCGCGACCTTGATGATGTCGGCGGCCGAGCCCTGGATGGGCGCGTTCAGCGCCATCCGCTCGGCCATCTCGCGGCGCTGCCGGTTGTCGGAGTTCAGGTCGGGCAGGTAGCGGCGGCGGCCGAGGATGGTCTCGGTGTAGCCGTCCTGGCGGGCCTTGGCGACGATGTCGCGCAGGTAGTCGCGGACGCCGCCGAACTGCTGGAAGTACTCCTCCATCAGGCCGCGCGCCTCGTCCGGGGAAATCCGCAGCTGCTGCGACAGCCCGTACGCCGACAGCCCGTACGCCAGGCCGTAGTTCATCGCCTTGATGCGGGCGCGCAGCTCGGAGTCGATCTGCTCGGGCGGCAGCCCGAACACGCGGGACGCGGTGATGGTGTGGAAGTCGGCGCCGGTTCCGAACGCCTCCAGCAGCGCCTCGTCCTCCGACAGGTGCGCCATGATCCGCAGCTCGATCTGGGAGTAGTCGGCGGTCAGCAGCGACTCGTACCCGCCGCCGACGACGAACGCCTCCCGGATCTGCCGGCCCTCGGCGGTGCGGATCGGGATGTTCTGCAGGTTCGGGTCGGTGGACGACAGCCGCCCGGTCGCGGCGATCATCTGGTTGAACGTGGTGTGGATGCGGCCCGCGTCGTCGGCCATCGGGATGAGCGAGTCGACGATGCTCTTCAGCTTGGCGACCTCGCGCCAGCGCAGGATGTGCTCCAGGACCGGGTGCCCGTCCTTCTCCAGCAGCGTGGTGAGGGCCTCGGAGTCGGTGGTGTAGCCGGTCTTGGTCCGCTTGGTCTTCGGCAGGTTCAGCTCGTCGAACAGCACCTGCTGCACCTGCTTGGGCGAGCCGAGGTTGAACTCGTGCCCGACGGCGGCGTGGGCCTGCTGCTCCTGCTCCTTCACCTGGCCGCCGAGCGACGCCGACAGGCCGGCGAGGTGGTCGGCGTCCACGGCGATGCCCGCGCGCTCCATGTCGGCCAGCACCCGGACGAGCGGCAGCTCCACCTCGTGCAGCAGCCGCGTCGCGCCGCGCTTGTCGAGGTCGCGGTCGAGGACGTCGGCCAGCTCGGTGACGGCGCGCGCGCGGACGGCGAGGGCCTCGGCGGCCTCCTCCTCACCCGACCCGTCCAGGGTCAGCTGCCCGGAGTCCTCTGTCTCGCTGCGCAGCTCCCGGTGCAGGTAGCGCAGGACGAGGTCGGCGAGGTCGAACGTGCGCTGCCCCGGCAGCGCCAGGTAGGCGGCCAGCGCGGTGTCGCTGGTGACGCCGTCGAGGCGCATGCCGCGCGCGGCGAGCGCCAGCATCGGGCCCTTCGCCTCGTGGATCGCCTTGGGGCGGGACGGGTCGGAGAGGAACGCGGCGAGAGCGCGCTCGTCGTCCTCGATCAGCTCCGCCGGGTCGAGGTGGACGGCGGGCCCGTCCTTGGACGCCAGCGCGAGCGCGGTGACCTCGCCGGTGCCGCGCCCCCAGGAGCCGGTGACGGCGATGCCGAGCCGGGTGCCGCCGTTGGCGTCCAGCCAGGCGCCGAGCGCGCCCGGCTCCAGCGCGTCGACCTGCACCTCGAAGCCCTCGTCGGCCTCCGGCTCCGCCGCGGACAGCGAGGAGTACAGCCGCTCGCGCAGCACCCGGAACTGCAGCGAGTCGAACAGGGTGTGGATCTCGTCGCGGTCCCACTGCCCCATCGTCAGCTGCGGCGGCGTCAGCTCCAGCCCCACGTTGGTGTCGAGCTTGTTGATCTGCTGGTTGCGCAGCACCCCGGCCAGGTGCTCGCGCAGGTTGTCGCCGGCCTTGCCCTTGATCTCGTCGACCTTGGCGACGAGGGTGTCGAGGTCGCCGTACTTGGTCAGCCACTTCGCGGCGGTCTTCGGGCCGACGCCGGGCACGCCCGGCAGGTTGTCGCTGCTCTCCCCGACCAGCGCGGCCAGCTCCCGGTACCGCTCGGGCGGCACCCCGTACTTCGCCTCGACCGCGGCCGGGTCCATCCGGGCCAGCTCCGACACGCCCTTGACCGGGTACAGGATCGTGACGTGCTCGTTGACGAGCTGGAACGCGTCGCGGTCGCCGGTGACGACGAGGGTGTCCAGCCCGGCCTCGGTGGCCTGCACCGACAGCGTGGCGATGATGTCGTCGGCCTCGAACCCCGCGACCGACATCCGCGGGATGCGCAGCGCGTCCAGCACCTCGAAGATCAGGCTGACCTGGCTGCGGAACTCGTCGGGGGTCTTCTGCCGCCCCGCCTTGTACTCCACGTACTGCTCGTGCCGGAAGGTCGGCTCGCTGCGGTCGAACGCCACCGCGATGTGGGTGGGCTGCTCGTCGCGCAGGACGTTGATGAGCATCGAGGTGAAGCCGTACACCGCGTTCGTCGGCTGCCCGTCGGTGGTGGAGAAGTTCTCCACCGGCAGCGCGAAGAACGCGCGGTAGGCCAGGGAATGCCCGTCGAGCAGGAGGAGCCGGTCACGCTTGTCAGGGGTCGCTGGTTCGTTCGCCACACCAGGACTCTAGTCTGCGCGTACGACAGTTTTGTGGAGGCGTAAGTGAGCGACACCGACGGCCTGAGCCGGGACGACCTGGCCGCGAAGATCCTTTCCGGTGAGGGGATGGAGTCCCGCGGCGACCTGGCCAAGGCGATGGGCGTGGAGTACCTGGAGGTGTCCGCCGAACGGGTCGTCGGCCGCATGCCGGTCAAGGGCAACACCCAGCCGTACGGGCTGCTGCACGGCGGCGCGTCCTGCGTGCTCGCCGAGACCCTCGGGTCCGCCGGGTCGGCGATGCACGCCGGGCCGGGCCGCATCGCCGTCGGCATCGAGATCAACGCCACCCACCACCGGTCCGCGACCGACGGCTACGTCACGGGCGTCGCCACCCGCGCCCACGGCGGCCGGACGCTCGCCACCTACGACATCGTCATCACCGACGAGCAGGACCGCCGGGTGTGCACCGCCCGCCTCACCTGCATGCTCCGCGACGCCCCCGCCTCCTGACCCCGGCGGGGCCGGGCCGGGGCGCGGACCTCGGCGGACGCCGCGCCGCCCCGTGTCCGATCCGCGGCTTTCTTTGCGATCGACCGGCCGGGGTCTGTAGCGTGGATCGGAACGGCCTGGGATCACCGAGTAGACAACGCACGCGCCCGCGAGGGCCGTACGGCCCCAAAGGTGATCCCAGGCCCGGTACATCTCCGGGACGTCCCCACGGCACGACGCAGATCACGGGACGGTCCCAGGACACCCCATGATCTGGCGGGCGCCGGAGACGCCGCCCTACCGTGCGGATCATGCGGCCCTTACCGGCAGGACGCCCGCGTGCCGCCGCGGCCCTCCTGCTCCTCGCCCCGCTCCTCCCGCTGGCGTCCGCCTGCGGCGGCCACGACGACGCCCACTACCGCGTCCCCGCCCGCGCCGTCCGCGACGACGAGAGCCCCCTCCCCTACCGCGAGGTCACCGACGGGCGGATCGCGTTCGCCGCGATCGGCCTCAGCTCCGGCCTCACCACCATCACCGGCAGCCACGCCGACCTGCCGTCCCGGCTCGGCGGCTTCGCCCGCGTCCGCGTGATCGCCGAGAACCGCTACGCCACCTTCCACAAGATCGACCTCGACCGGCAGCTGCTCGTCACCTCGCGCGGCGCCTACCCGCCCGACGTGAACGCGATGCGGGTCAAGCGCCAGCCCACCGACATCGAGCTCGGCTCCCACGACCGCATCGAGTTCGACCTGATGTACGACATCCCCAAGGACGCGCGGATCCGGGCGCTGCGGCTCTACTCCTCCCCCACCGACGACCTCGGCGTCCCGCTACAGCACGACCCCGGAGCGGAACTGCCGTTGCGGTGAACGGCGGCCCCGCCCCGGGGTCGTGTCAGACGTCCGGGCCCTCTACTTGCCGTCGGGCGCCTCCGCACCGTCCGGCTCCCCGGCCGCGGGCGCCCCATCGGCCTTCGCCTCGCCGGAGCCCGACCCGGCCCCGGGCTCGCCCGGCGCGGCCGCGCCCGGCGCGGCAGCCCCCTCCTCGCCAGCCGCCGCATCGGGTACCCCCCCGACGTCGCCGCCCCG
>NZ_JBEYYT010000444.1:0-7545 GCF_040645715.1 Spirillospora sp. NPDC046719
GACCCCCCCCCCGCCCCCCCCTCCCACCGCCCCCCCCACCCTCCGCCCCTCCCACCCTCCGCCCCGCCCGACCTCCGTCCCCGACCCGCGTTCCTCCCGTCACGCGTCCCTCCTGACCCCCGAGGAGGCCCGATGGGCCCGTCCGAACCCGAACCGCTGCTGCGCATGCGCGGCATCGTCAAGCAGTTCCCCGGCGTCCGCGCGCTGGACGGCGTCGACCTCGACGTCCGGGCCGGCGAGGTGCACTGCCTGCTCGGCCAGAACGGCGCCGGGAAGTCGACGCTCATCAAGGTGCTCGCCGGCGCGCACCAGCCGGACGAGGGCGAGATCGCCTTCGCCGGGCGGCCGGCGCGGCTCGCCGGGCCGACCGCCGCGATGCGGGCCGGCATCGCGACCATCTACCAGGAGCTCGACCTGGTGGACGGGCTGTCGGTCGCCGACAACATCTTCCTCGGCCACGAGCGCGCGACGCTCGGGTTCACCCGGCGCGGCGACGCCGAGCGGGCCGCGCGGGAGCTGCTCGGCCGGCTCGGGCACGGCGAGATCCCGCCGCGCCGCGAGGCGGGCCGGCTGCCCGCGGCGGGCAAGCAGGTCGTCAGCATGGCCCGCGCCCTGTCGCACGACGCCCGGCTCATCGTGATGGACGAGCCGTCCGCCGCCCTCGCGCACGACGAGGTGGCGAATCTGTTCCGCATCATCCGGGAGCTGACCGCGTCCGGCGTGGCCGTCGTCTACATCTCGCACCGGCTGGAGGAGATCCGCGAGATCGGCGACCGGGTGACCGTCCTCAAGGACGGCCGGTCCGTCGCGAACGGCCTCCCCGCCAAGACGACGAAGACCGACCACATCGTGTCGCTGATGACCGGCCGCGACATCGAGTACGTCTTCCCCGACCGGCCCGCGCCGGACGGCGGCGCGGACCCGGCCGAGGTGCTGCGGGTCGAGGGGCTCACGCTGCCGGGCTCGTTCGAGGACGTGTCGTTCTCCGTCCGCGCGGGCGAGATCGTCGGGCTGGCCGGGCTCGTCGGGTCGGGCCGCTCGGAGATCCTCGAGGCGGTCTACGGGGCGCGGCGCCCGGCGCGCGGGCGGGTCCTCGTGGACGGCCGCCCGGTGCGTCCGGGCGACACCGGCGCGGCGGTGCGGCGCGGGATGGGCATGGCGCCGGAGGAGCGCAAGAGCCAGGCGCTGCTGCTGAACGACTCCGTCGCCGGGAACGTGACGGTCGCGGGCCTGCGCCGGTACTCGCGGCTCGGCTGGCTGAACCGGCGCCGCGAGCTGGCGGACGTCCGGGAGCAGATCGAGGCGCTCGACATCCGGCCGCCCGATCCGCGCCGCCCGGTGGTGACGCTGTCGGGCGGCAACCAGCAGAAGGTCGTGCTGGCCCGGTGGCTGGCGGGCGCGCGGAACCTGCGGCTGCTGATCCTGGACGAGCCGACCCGCGGCGTCGACGTCGGCGCGCGCGCGGAGCTGTACGCGGTGATCCGCGCCCTGGCGGCGCGCGGGATCGGGGTGCTGCTGGTGTCCAGCGAGGTGCCCGAGGTGCTCGGCCTCGCCGACCGGGTGCTGGTCGTGCGCGAGGGCCGGGTGGTGCACAGCGGCGACGCCGCCGGACTGGACGAGGCCGCCGTACTCAACATGATCATGGAAGGGAGCGCGCTTTGACTTCCTCTGCCGCCCTAAAGAGCGACGGGTCCTTCCCTCGCGGGTCGGGCTTCCTGCTTCGCGGCGGGCCGCCCCGGACGCACGTCCGGAGGTCTTACGCCCGCTCCACAGGCCGTCACCGCCAGCCCGGCGGCCAGGATGTTCTTCGCGGCGTTGAGGTCCCGGTCGTGCCGGGTGCCGCAGGCGGGGCACTGCCAGCGGCGAGTGCCCAGTTCCAGATGGGGAAGCAGATGCGCGCAGGCGCTGCAGGTCTTGGAGGACGGGTACCAACGGTCGATGACCACCACCCGGCGCCCCAGCCGGGTGGCCTTGTACTCCAGCATGGAGCGGAACTCGGCCCAGCCGGCACGGGAGATCGCCCGCGAGAGCCGGCGGTTGCGGACCATTCCGGACACGTTCAGGTCTTCGAGCACTATCACGTCGTAGCGGCGGACGAGGTCGGTGCTGGTCTTGTGCAGGAAGTCCCTTTGTGCATCGCGAGCCCTGGCATGCTGCCGGGCGACCCTGCGGCACGCCTTCCGGCGGTTGGCCGAGCCCCTGGTCTTGCGGGCCATCATTTTCTGGTAGTGCTTCAGCCGACGCTCGTGCCGTTCCATGTTCTTGGGGCGGCGGATGCGGTCGCCGTGGCTGGTGACCGCGAACTCTTTCAGCCCGAGATCGATCCCTACGGTGTCGCATGCCGGTGGCGCCGGCGGCGGGTCCTCGTCCACGGCGAAGGTGGCGAACCAGCGACCGTCCGGCTCGCGGGACACGATGACCACCGTCGGATCCAGCGTCGACAGATCCACCGCGGGCCAGGACCACACGATGCGAAGGGGACCGGCGGCCTTGGCCAGCCACAAGTTCCCCTCGCGCATACGGAAGGCCGATCGGGTGAAGTGCGCCGATTGGCGGCCGGATCGGGTCTTGAACCGAGGGTGACGGGCTCGCCCGGAGAAGAACGCCTGGAAAGCGGCGTGCTGGTGCCGGAGCGCCTGCTGCAGAGGCACCGAGGAGACCTCGGCCAGGAACGCCAGTTCCGGCGTCCTCTTCCAAGCGGTCAGCGCGGAGTCCGTGTCCTTGTAGGAGGTCGACCGGCCTTCGGCGCGGTAGCGGGCCTGACGTTCGGCCAGCGTTCTGTTCCACACGAGGCGCACACACCCGAACGTGCGGTTCAGCATCGTGACCTGCTCGGGGGACGGGTAAGCCCGGCAGCGGTACGCCTTCCTCACTCCCCGCACCTTAGTGGTCACTTTCTGCTTGAGGCGCGGAAACCGCATCAGATGCGGCTTGCTTTCACGTCGAAGACACACCCGGCTGACGGAGGTGCGCTGTGACCGAGACGGACGCGGGTGTGCACGGCGGCCCGGCACGCGGAACATGGGCGAAGGGGCCGCTCCGGCCGCTGCGGCGCGACGGCGCGGGCCGCGGGCCCGGCGAGTTCCGGCACCTGGGGCTGGTCGCCGCGCTGGCGCTGCTGGCGGTGGTCGGCGTCGTCACCGAGCCCGACAACTTCCCGACCTCCGGGAACCTGGTCGGCATCCTGGCGCTGGCCGCCACCATCGGGGTGATCACGGTCGGCCAGACGTTCGTGATCATCGGCGGCGGGATCGACCTGTCGGTCGGGTCGGTGATGGCGCTCGCCTCGGTGTGGGCGACGACCGTCGCGACGCAGTCGTACGGGCCGGCGGTGATGGCGGTGTGCGCGATCCTCGTCGGGACGGGCGCGGGCGTCGTCAGCGGCCTGCTGATCTCCTACGGCCGGATGGTCCCGTTCATCGCGACGCTGGCGATGCTGGTGTCGGCGCGCGGCCTGGCGCAGCGGATGTCGGACCGCAAGACCCAGCTGATCCGGCCGGAGAACGACGCGATCGAGTCGCTGTCCACCACGAAGGTGCTCGGGCTGCCGCTGGTCGTCTACATCTTCGCGGCCGTCGCGGTCGCCGGGTGGGTGCTGCTGAACCGCACCACGTTCGGCCGCCGCACGTTCGCGGTCGGCGGCAACCCGGAGGCGGCGCGGCTCGCCGGCATCGACGTCCGGCGGCACACGCTGCTGCTGTACGCGCTGTCGGGGTTCTGCTGCGGCGTCGCCGCGATCATCATCATGGCCCGCACCACCACCGGCTCCAGCACCCACGGCGACCTGTACGAGCTGGACGCGATCGCCGCCGTGATCATCGGCGGGACGCTGCTGACCGGCGGGCGCGGCACCGTCGCCGGGTCGATCCTCGGCGTGCTGGTGTTCACCGTCATCACGAACCTGTTCATCCTGAACGGCCTGCAGACCAGCGACCAGCTCATCGCCAAGGGCGTGATCATCGGGATCGCGGTGCTGCTGCAGCGCCGCGGCCTGCGCTCGCCCACCTGACCCGCTCGCCCCCGGCCCGCTCCCTCCGACCCCGCTCATCCGACCTGACCTGCCCGCCCCCGCGGCGCGCCCCCCGCCGCCCCACCCCCGGAAACCAGGAGCACGTCATGCGCGACCAGAGCACCCGCCCCACCCGCAGAGGCGTCCTGTTCGGCGGCGCCGCAGTCGCGGCCGGCGCCCTCGCCACCGCCTGCACCAGCAACAACGAGAAGGACGACCCCGCCCCGGCCGCGCAGACCGGCGCGCTCGGCGGCGACAACGACAAGCCCGGCAAGCAGGTGACCATCGGGTTCTCCGCGCCCGCCGCCGACCACGGCTGGACCGCCGCGATCGCCAAGAACGCCGAGGCGCAGGCCAAGAAGTACAAGGACGTGACGTTCAAGCCCGTCCAGCCGACCAACGACATCAACCAGCAGATCTCCGCGGTCGAGTCGCTGATCTCGGAGAAGGTGAACGTGCTGGTGATGCTGCCGAACGACGGCGAGCAGCTCAACCAGGTCGCGCGCAAGGCGATGGACGCCGGCATCCCGGTGATCAACCTGGACCGGGTGTTCCCCGACAAGCTGTCGTACCGGACGTGGATCGGCGGCGACAACTACGGCATGGGCGTGTCCGCCGGGCACTACATCGGCAAGAAGCTCAAGGCCAAGGGCGTCTCGAACCCGGTGATCGTGGAGATCCAGGGGATCGCGACGCTGCCGCTCACGCAGGACCGCAGCAAGGGCTTCGCGGACGCGCTGAAGTCCTACGGGTACTCCGTCACCGCCAAGCAGGACGCGAAGTTCACCGTGGAGACCGGCAACCAGGTCGCGTCCAACCTGCTGCAGGCGCACAAGAAGATCGACGCGCTGTGGAACCACGACGACGACCAGGGCGTCGGCGTGCTCGCCGCGATCAAGCAGTCCGGCCGCAAGGAGTTCTTCATGGTCGGCGGCGCCGGGTCCGCCAACGCCATGCGGGAGATCAAGGCGGGGAACGGGGTGCTGGAGGCGACCGTCACCTACCCGCCGACGATGGCCGCGTCCGCGGTCCGGCTGGCCCGGTTGCTGGCGCAGGGCAAGGGCATGGCCGACCTGATGGAGCTGGAGCCGCCGCAGTCGATCACGCTGGCGTCCGAGACCGTCACCCGGGACAACGTGAGCCGCTACCTGCCGCTCGGCTTCGAGTCCTGAGCGCGGACCGCGCGCCCGCCGGCGACCCCGGCGGGCGCAGTACAGAGAGGTGAGCACATTGACCACCGTCGGAGTCGGGATGGTCGGGCACGCGTTCATGGGGCGCGCCCACTCCCAGGCATGGCGCACCGTCGGGCCGTTCTTCGGCCCGCCGCTGACCCCGGTGATGGCCGCTCTCGCCGGACGCGACGCCGGGCGGGCCGCCGCGGCCGCCCGCACGCTCGGGTGGGCGTCGTCGGAGGGCGACTGGAAGCAGCTGCTGCGCCGCGACGACGTGCAGATCGTGGACATCTGCACGCCGGGCGACGCGCACGCCGAGATCGCCGTCGCGGCGCTGGAGGCGGGCAAGCACGTCCTGTGCGAGAAGCCGCTCGCGAACTCGTCGGCGGAGGCGGAGGCGATGGTCGCGGCGGCCGAGCGCGCGCGCGAGCACGGCATCCGGTCGATGGTCGGGTTCAACTACCGGCGCGTCCCGGCGGTCACGCTCGCCCGCGACCTCGTGGCGGACGGGCGCATCGGGACCGTCCGGCACGTCCGCGCGCAGTACCTGCAGGACTGGCTGACGGACCCGGAGGCGCCGTTCAGCTGGCGGCTGGACCGCGACAGGGCCGGGACGGGCGCGCTCGGCGACATCGGCGCGCACATCATCGACACCGCGCAGTTCATCACCGGGCACGCGCTCGTCGGGGTGTCGGCGGTGCTGGACACCTTCGTCGGGGAGCGCCCGGTGCCCGGCGGCGGCACCGCCGCGGTCACGGTGGACGACGCGGCGCTGTTCGTCGGCCGCACCGACGGCGGCGCGCTCGCCTCCTTCGAGGCCACCCGGATGGCGACCGGGCGCAAGAACGCGCTCCGGATCGAGGTCAGCGGCTCGTCCGGCGCGCTGTCCTTCGACCTGGAGTCGATGAACGAGCTGTGGTTCTACGACGGCACCGAGGACGCCGCGACGGCGGGCTTCCGCCGGATCGTCGTCACCGAACCCGTCCACACCTACGCCCGGCAGTGGTGGCCGCCCGGTCACATGCTGGGGTACGAGCACACCTTCACCCACCAGGCGGCCGACTTCCTGACCGCGATCGCGGACGGCGCGGACCCGAGCCCGTCGTTCGCCGACGGCCTGCGGGTGCAGCGGGTGCTCGACGCGGTCGCCGCGAGCGCGGCGTCCGGCGGCTGGACCGACGTCGAGGGGAGCTGACATGGCGCGACCGATCACGCTGTTCACCGGCCAGTGGGCCGACCTGCCGTTCGAGGAGGTCTGCCGGCTGGCGTCCGGCTGGGGCTACGAGGGCCTGGAGATCGCCTGCTGGGGTGACCACTTCGAGGTCGACAAGGCCCTCGCCGACGACGGCTACGTCCCGCGGAGGCTGGAGACGCTCGCCAAGCACGACCTCAAGGTGTTCGCGATCTCCAACCACCTCGTCGGGCAGGCCGTCTGCGACATCCCCGACGAGCGCCACCAGGCGATCCTGCCGGAGCGGATCTGGGGCGACGGCGAGCCCGAGGGCGTCCGCCGCCGCGCCGCCGAGGAGATCAAGGACACCGCCCGCGCCGCCGCCCGCCTCGGCGTCGGCACCGTCGTCGGCTTCACCGGCTCCTCGATCTGGCACACCGTCGCGATGTTCCCGCCCACCCCCGAGGCGATGGTGGAGCGCGGGTACGCCGACTTCGCCGACCGCTGGAACCCGATCCTGGACGTGTTCGACGAGGTCGGCGTCCGGTTCGCGCACGAGGTCCACCCGAGCGAGATCGCCTACGACTACTGGACGACCGTCCGGACCCTGGAGGCGATCGGGCACCGGCCCGCGTTCGGGCTGAACTTCGACCCGTCGCACTTCGTGTGGCAGGAGCTCGACCCGGTCGGGTTCCTGTTCGACTTCCGCGACCGGATCTACCACGTCGACTGCAAGGACACCAAGGTCCGCACCGGGGACGGGCGGCGCGGGCGGCTCTCGTCGCACCTGCCGTGGGCGGACCTGCGGCGCGGGTGGGACTTCATCTCCACCGGCCGCGGCGACGTCCCCTGGGAGGACGTGTTCCGCGCGCTCAACGCGATCGGCTACGACGGCCCGATCTCGGTCGAGTGGGAGGACGCCGGCATGGACCGCCTCCAGGGCGCCCCCGAGGCGCTGGAGTTCGTCCGGGCGCTGAACGCGATGGAACCTCCGTCCGCCGCCTTCGACGCCGCCTTCTCCTCCGACTGACCCCGCGCCCCGCGCGCCCCCGCCCGCTCGCTCGGCCCGCGGCCCCCCCCCCCCCGTGGGCCCCCCCCGGGGCCGCGCGCCCCGCCCCCCCCCCCGCCCGGGGGGCGGCCACCCCGCCCCGGCCGGCGGGCGCCCGCGCCCCGGGGCGGGGGCCGGGCGGGGC
>NZ_JBEYYT010000445.1:0-7508 GCF_040645715.1 Spirillospora sp. NPDC046719
GCAGGACGCGCAGCCCGCCCGCGCGGCGCGCCGACGCGGCCAGCGGCAGCGCGGCCCGGACGGGCGGGAACGGGGTGAACAGGGCGCGCAGCACCGCGTCCCCCATCTCCTCCCACAGGCCCCACAGCCGCAGCCAGGCGTCGCCGTCGCCCGCGCCGAGCGCGTCGAGGCTCGCGGCGGTCGCGCCCGGGTCGCGTTCGAGCACGGCGGCGCGCCCGTCCGGCAGCGGATGGGCCAGCACCGCCGGGGCGTGCTTCCAGCGCAGCCCGTGCGCTTCCAGGCCGAGCGCCCGTATCGCCGGCGACGCGACGCCGAGCGGGTAGAACGCGCTGCACAGGTCGCTGACGTAGTCGGGGTGGACGCCCCGGTCGCTGCGCACCGCGCCGCCCGGCTCCGGCTGCGCCTCCAGGACCAGCACGTCCCAGCCCGCGTCGGCCAGCATGTTGGCCGCCACGAGCCCGTTGGGTCCCGCGCCGACGACCACGGCGTCCGCCATCCCGCACCGCCTCCCGATGATCACCCTAGGGCGTGTGCGGGCGTCCTACCCCCGCGCGGGAGCCCTAGCCCGCGTCGAAGCGGGCCAGCAGCCGCATCGCGCCCGGCGACAGCCGGGACGCGAGGTGGCCCAGCCGCGCCTCCGGGGTGACCGGCACGACCGCCCGGTCGTCGCGGACCGCCTTGACGATCTGCTTCGCGACGCCCTCCGGACCGAAGCCGCGCAGCGCGTACGCCCGCGCCGCCCGCTCCCGGCTGCGCGCCTGCTCCCGCGAGCCGCGCCCGACGAACCGGGACGTCCGGGTGATGTTGGTGTTGACGATGCCGGGGCAGATCGCGCTGACGCCGATGCCCTTGCCCTTCAGCTCGGCGCGCAGGCACTCCGACAGCATCAGCACGGCCGCCTTGCTGGTGGCGTAGGCGGGCAGCGTCCGGGACGGGGTGAACGCGGCGGCCGAGGAGGTGTTGACGATGTGGCCGCCCTGCCCGCGCTCCACCATCTGCGCGGCGAACAGCCGCGACCCGTGCACGACGCCCCACAGGTTCACGCCGAGGACCGCGTCCCAGTCGTCCACCGTGTGGTCGAGGAACGACCCGGCCATGCCGATCCCGGCGTTGTTCACCACGACGTCCGGGACGCCGTGGTCGTGCAGGACGGACTTGGCGAAGTCCTCCATCGCGGCGGCGTCGGACACGTCCACCCGGTACGGGTGCCCGGCCGGGCCGACGAGGCCGGCGAGCTCCGCGGTGCGCTGCGCGGTGGCGAGGTCGAGGTCGGCGGCGACGACCTCCGCGCCCTGCTCGGCGAAGGCGAGCGCGGTGGCGCGGCCGATGCCGCTGCCGGCGCCGGTGACGACGACCAGCGAGCCGTCGAGGGGGCGGCGGTCCCGGCGGACGCGGGCGCGCGTGAGCGCGCGGGACTCGGCGGTGGTGAGCGGGCCGCCCTGGACGCCGGTGATGTGCTCGGTGATCCAGCGCGCGATGACGCCGGGGTGGCTGCGCGGTACCCAGTGGCCGGCCGCGATCGGGCGCAGCGACAGGTTCGGCACGCGCGCGCTCAGCCCGCCGACCAGGTGCGGCGACACGAACAGGTCCTTCGTCGGGACGATGACCTGCGTGGGCACGTCGGTGCGGCGGTCGCGCGGGCGGCGCAGCCGCTGCACCATGTTCGCCCGGTACAGGCCGACGCCGGACGCGCCGTCCCGCGCCATCGTCCGCGCCGGGTGGCCGTCGCGCGGCGCGACGCCCTCGCCGAGCTCCAGGGCCTTGGCGAACGGGCGGGACAGCCCGGCGCGCCACATCAGCTCCGGCAGGACGGGCGTCTGGAAGAAGTAGATGTACCAGGACCGGACGCCCTGCCCGGCGGCGCGCTTCAGGTTCGCCGGGGTCGGGCGGGCGATGTTGCGCCGCGTCCACTGCGCCACGTGGTCCAGGCAGGGCCCGGAGATGGAGGTGAACGAGGCGAACCGCTCCGGCATCGTGCAGGCGGCCTCCCACGACTGGATCGAGCCCCAGTCGTGCCCGACGAGGTGCACCTTGCGCTCGGGGGCGGTGGCGTCCAGCACCGCCCGCATGTCCGACATCAGGTAGTCGAAGGTGTAGCGCTTGCGCCCGAACGGGCGGGACGAGGCGCCCGCTCCGCGCACGTCGTAGCGGACGACGTGGTACCGGTCGGCGAGCCGCGCGGCGACCTCGTCCCACACCGCGTGGGTGTCGGGGTAGCCGTGCATGAGCAGGACGGTCGGGCGGGAGGGGTCGCCCTGCTCGTAGACGGCGAGGTCGACGCCGTCGCCGCGGACCCGGCGGCGCCTCACCGGTGCCGCGGGGGCGGCGCCGGAGGTGATGGTCTGCGTCATTGCGCCTCCCGTCGCGCCCACCGGTGCACGTGGGGCAGGTCGTCGTCGAGCCAGTGGGCGTCGTCCTCGGTGACCACGAGGATCTCCTCGAACTTCACGCCGACGCCGCGGAAGCCGATGTGCGGCTCCACCGCCCACAGCCCGGGCGTCGGGGGGTGCTGGGACTGCGCGGCCCCGTTCCAGAGCGGTGAGCGCCCCTCGAGGCGCTCCTTCACCAGTTCGCGGCCGATCGTCTGCAGGAACCGTACACCGAACGGGAAACCGACGCGCTTGGGAAGGATGCCGCCGATGATCCCGACCTGGTGGCCGATGACCCGTCCGGGGTACTTGGCGTGCCGGTTCTGGTAGCCCTGCCGCTCGATCAGGGCGTCGACCTCGGCGTAGATGTCGGCGAAGGTCCGGCGCTCGCGGACGAGGCGGAGGATGAGGTCGCGGTAGCCGGCGAGGTCGGCGTCGAGCCGCTCCCAGATCCGGTTCTCGCCGAGGACGCCGCCGTAGCCGATGTCGGCGGAGTAGCCGCCGCGGACCGGCGCCATGTCGAGGATGTAGGGCATGCCCTCCTCCAGGCGCGTCGCGCTGGGGAGGAACTGGGTCGGGACCTTGAAGCCGCGGAAGGCCGACCGGTCGCCGAACCAGGCGAACGGGGTGTGCAGCCAGTCGTCGACGCCGTGCCCGCGCAGCCAGCGGCGCATCCGGCGGCACGCCTCCCGCTCGGTCACGCCCGGTTCGAGGGTGGCGGCGACCTCGTCGGCGCACTGGTAGCACAGGCGCTGGACGTCGCGGAATCGCTCGAGCTCCGCCTCATCTCGGGTGCGGGCGAGCGTCACTTTATTGGACACGGTGTTAATTAACCGCGCGATCCGGACCGCGGTCAAGGGGGCCGCGCGTGACGCTCGCCACCCGGCAACGCGCGAGGGCCCGTACGGCGCGGCGGTACGGGCCCTCAGGGGGAGGTCTCCGGGGAGCCTCCGGTCGCGATGTCCGTGTTAGTACGGGTCGTAGCCCGCGGCCTGCGCGGCGGGGGACCGCTTGAGGTACTCCAGCGCGCGCGGCGTCGAGCAGACCTTGGACGGGTGGTGGTTCGGCCTGAGGTAGACGGGCGCCTCGCCGAGCAGCAGCTTGAAGATGCCGGGCACGTGCCCCCGGCGGACGGAGCGGCGGTACGCGCGCACCACCCGCAGCGGCGTGACCCGCTTCGTCACCGTCGGGTCCTGCTTCATCAGGTAGAGCGAGCCGCCGATCAGCGCCCAGTACAGGAAGAACAGCGACACGACCCAGGCCGCGACCCGGGTCGGGTAGCGCCCGCCCATCGCCTTGTAGACGTCGAACACCACGGACCGGTGCTCGACCTCCTCGGCGCCGTGCCAGCGCAGCAGGTCCAGCATCGTCGGGTCGACGCCGGCCTTCTCCAGCCGGTCGTTGTCCATGATCCACTGGCCGAGCACGGCGGTGTAGTGCTCGATCGAGGCGACCGCCGCCAGCTCGAACCGCAGCCGGCGCCGCCAGGCCCGCGGGCTCTTCTCCTTGAGCGCCGCCATCTGCTCGGGCCGCTCGGCGTTCCCCTTGGCCATCTGGTCGGTGATCTTGGCGACGTCGATCCCGTTGGCCTCGAGGATCTGGTCGAGGACGCCCTGGTGCGAGCGGGCGTGCACCATCTCCTGGCCGATGAACCCCCGGATCTCCTCCAGCAGCCGCTCGTCCCTGATGTACGGCCGGGCGTCCTTGACGCACTGGATGAACCACTTCTCGCCCTCGGGCAGGACGATGTGGAACGAGTTGATGACATGGGTGGCGAGCGGGTCGCCGGGAACCCAGTGCAGGGGAGTGGACGACCAGTCGAAGGACACCCGCCGAGGCTTGATCGGGGGGTGGCGCTCGTCGATGCCGGACGCCGCTCCGCCGCCGGTGAGGGGCCTCGTCATTCCGTGATCCTCCGCTTCGCGCGCCCGGGGCCGGACGCGGCGTGCGTACACGCGCGCGTCAGTGCGTAGGGGGAGCAGTCAACTCCTGTGGCGGGGCCGGTGTCTTGAGGACGGGCCAACAAGTTACCGTTTGGTTTTCGGCCCGAGATGACAAACGCCCGGCCGCCCTAGCGGGTGTCGGGAGGGGGTCGGGCGGGCGTCAGACGCCGAGCCGCTCGGCGCCCGTGTAGACGTTCATGGTGTCCCCGCGCAGGAACCCGACCAGCGTCATCCCGGCGTCCTCGGCCAGCTCGACCGCCAGCGACGACGGCGCCGACACCGCCGCGAGGACGGGGATCCCCGCGGTCATCGCCTTCTGGGTCAGCTCGAACGACGCGCGCCCGCTGACCATGAGGACCCGGCCGGCGAGGGGCAGCAGGCCCTCCCGCAGGGCCCACCCGACGACCTTGTCGACCGCGTTGTGCCGCCCGACGTCCTCGCGCACCGCCAGCAGCCCGCCCTCGGCGTCGAACAGCCCGGCCGCGTGCAGCCCGCCCGTCCGGTCGAAGACCCGCTGCGCGGCGCGCAGCCGGTCCGGCAGGGCGGCCAGCACCCGCGGGGTGAGGCGGACGGGGTCGGCGGACACCTCGTACGGCCGGTCGGTCCGCAGCGCCTCGATGCTCGACTTCCCGCACACCCCGCACGCGCTCGTGGTGGTGAACGCGCGCGTCATCGCCTCGTCGGGCGGCGCCACCCCGGGGGCGAGCGCCACGTCCAGGGTGTTCTGCTCCTGGGTGTCCGCGCAGTACCGCATGGCGGTGAGGTCGGCCGCGCCGCGGATGACGCCCTCCGCCGCCAGGAACCCGGCGACGAGGTCGAAGTCGTGGCCCGGGGTGCGCATCGTGATCGTCAGCGGCTTGCCCGCCACCCGGATCTCGAGCGGCTCCTCCACGGCGAGCGTGTCGGGCCGGCGTCCCGCCGTCCCGCCGGTGCTCACGCGCAGGACCGGCTTGCGCACGGTGATCCGACCCATGGACTCGACGGTACCCCGGTTGTCACCGCCGCACGAAAAAGTTCGCGGCGATCTGTCCCGTTCCGCGTCCTTTGTCGGGCGGGACGGCGTGCCCTGGCGGCCGGGTCGCGCGGCGGCGGACCATACCTGCGGACGGCGCCCCACGGGGACCCGGGCGCCGCGCATCACGGGGAGCAGAACCATGCGCAAGTTCCTGATCGTGCCCGTTCTCGCCGGCGGCCTCGCGCTCGCCGCGGCGGGCTGCCAGGTGGAGAAGACCGTCGGCTCCGGCACGGTGGAGAAGCAGATCGACGCCAAGTTCGGCCCGATGTACCAGGCGGCCGGCCTCGGCCCGGCGAAGGCGTCCTGCCCGGGCGACCTCAAGGGCAAGGTCGGCGCCACGCTCGACTGCACCGTGCGCGACGGCAAGGGCGGCAGCCACCGGCTCACCGTCACCGTCACCTCGGTCAAGGGGAGCGAGGTCCACTTCTCGATGAGGGCCGCCTCCTAGCCCTCCGGGCCGCGTCCGGTCGGGCGCCCCTGCGGGGGCGGGGTGCCCGCCATGGCGTTACTTCGACGGGCACGACCAGGGAAAGGTTCGGCGCCCGCCGTCCCGTTCTCCGTCCCTTCTTTCTCGGGATGAGGCGCCCTGGTACCCGAGACGCCGGGCGGCGGAGGATGCCTCCGGACGGCGCTCCCAGGGGACCGGGGCGCCGACATGACGGGGAAGAGCACAGTGGCACCTGACAAGAGCACCACCTCGACGGGGAATCGGTTCGGTCGATGGCGGCGAGGCCCGCTTCACCGGGACGCCCGCCTCCCGGCATCCGCGGTCCCGGCGTCGACACGGAGGGCCGCCGGACCCGTGCGCACGTCGCTGATCGTGCCGGCCCTGCTCGGCGGCCTGCTGCTCGGCGCCGCAGGCTGCGGGCTCAGTGGGGACGTCCCCGGGGACATGGTGCAGGACCGGATCCGCAAGCAGCTCGGCCCCGAGTACGACGCCGCGGGCATCGGCCCCATCCAGGCGTTCTGCCCGGGCCGGCTCAGGGGCGAGGTCGGCGCGAAGATCACGTGCGCCGTCTATGACAGCAAGGGGCGGAAGCACCGAGTGATCGCCACGGTCACCTCCGTCGACGGCTGGGACGTCCGCTACTCCTTGAAGACGGCGTAGCCGCCCGAGGACGGGCCGGCCGTGCCGGCGTCCCCGCCTCTCGGCGCTGCTCGGCCCGTCCAGGTCACCGGCGTCAGTCGGGCACCCCGCGGGGGCGGGGTGTCCGCCAGCCGTAGCGCATCGCCAGCACCCGGAGGGCGAACGCCAGCACCGCGGCGCCGGCGGTCACGGCGCCGCCGTGCAGCCCCGCCGACGAGGCGGCCGCCGTGACGGCGGCGCCGAGCATCGCCGGCAGCGCGTACAGCTGCCGGTCGTACAGGACCGCGGGGATCTGCCCGCTCAGCATGTCGCGCAGGACGCCGCCGCCCACCGCGGTGACCACGCCGAGCAGCACCGCGTGCAGCGGCGACAGCCCGTAGTCGAGCGCCTTCAGCGTTCCGGTCGCGCAGAACAGCCCGAGGCCCGCCGCGTCGAACAGCAGCACCGCGGGGAACAGCCGCGCGACCTGCGGATGCCAGAAGAACACCAGCGCCGACGCGCCCAGCGGCACCAGCACGTAGCCGAGGCTGGTGAACGCCGCCGGCGGGACCGCGCCGATCAGCAGGTCCCGCAGGATCCCGCCGCCGAGCGCGGTGATCTCCGCGAGCACCACCATGCCGACGACGTCGAGCCGCTTGCGGACGGCCGCCAGCGCCCCGGACACCGCGAACACGAAGATGCCCGCGAGGTCCAGCAGCTGGGGGACGTCGGGCCCGTTCACGCACGCTCCCGGAGGGCGCGCCGCCGCCCCCGCGCGGCCCCGCCCGGCCTCACTCGCGCTTGTCGGGACGGTCGATGTTCCAGTTGGCCACCACCGCCGCGAACGGCGGGATGATCATCGCGAACACCGACATCCCGATCGCGGCGGGCGTCGAGTACAGCCGGACGACCGTCCAGGCGAGCACGATGAAGGTGAGGCACGTCCCCATCATGATCCCGTAAGCGAGCTTGCGCCGCCTCATACCCCCACCGTACGTCGCGGGTCGCCACGGCCCTGACGCCCGGGCCGCCGGCGCTTCGGCTCGGCCGGCGGCCGCGGGCGCGCCCGCGGAGGCGCACGGGAATCGAACCCGCCGTCCCGAGATCCTCGGGAC
>NZ_JBEYYT010000446.1:0-7498 GCF_040645715.1 Spirillospora sp. NPDC046719
CCGACCTGCACCCCCCCCCCCCGCCCGGACACCAGGGCCCGGCGACACGGTGCACCCCCCCACAAGACCGCCCCCCCACCCGGCACGCTTAACCCGCCGGTTGGGCGGGTCGACCTGCGTGGTCGAGTGGCGCAAGCGATGAGACCAGCCGCTACACCCAAACGCCCGGGCCGGCCCGCCCAGTTGGCTTGGCCGGGCACACGTCTGGTGGCCCGGACGAGCGACGCGAAAGGTTGCCTCACCCAACTGGTGGGTTGGCACCGCCGGCGAGGCACAACCGGCGGGCCAACCCACCGAAAGCTCGTCCGGGCGGCCCTCTCGGCCGCATCGTTGGGCCCGGCGCGCTTGCAGGCACCGGTGAGCAGGGCCCAACGGCACGGCCAGTCCGCTCGTGCAACAACGTCGGTCGCCGCAGTCGAGCAGCGCGGACGTTGACCCGCCTAGCTAGTGGGGCGGCGTCGCTGATGAGTTGGCGCCGCTGGTGGGTTGGCGCCGCTGGTGGGTTGGCGCCGCCGGTGAGACGGCACCGCCGCTGGGACGGCACCGCCCGTGAGACGGCACCACCAGTGAGGCGGCACCACCGGTGAGGCGGCACCACCCAAGTGGGATGGCACCACCCGGTGTGCGGGGCACAACGGGTGGTGCCCCGCACACCGGCAAGCCCGGGCGGCTTTGTCGTGTGGACGGTCGGGCCCCCGCGGGCGCGGTCGGTGGGCGATCGACGCAATCGGTCGGCGCGGGCCAGCGGTGCGGGTGGGAGTCCCTCGGCTGGCGAGATCCAGCAGCACACCTGGGCTGCGCGCGCGGCTGGCCGGTTTGGCCAGCGTGATCGGCTCAACCCGGCTCGCACGGGCAGCCGACGTCGCCGGTTGGGGGCTCGATCGGCGCGGTCGGCTAGCACTCGCGGTCGGGCTGGGTGGCATGCCACAACCGGCACGATTGGGCCGCGCGCGTGGCAGCGTCGGGCGGCGCGGTCGAGCGGCCGTGGGGCCTTGAGCCACCCGTTGGCGGGCTGCACCACTGGTAGGCGAGGCGCAGTCGGCGGGGCCAGCCTGGGCGGCCGGCGCGGCGCAGGTGTCAACGCCCAGGCGGCACGGCCACGCGACCTGGCCACCCGGCCCGGCTGGGCGGCATGGCTAGGCAGCGCGGCCACGCGACCCGGCCCCCGGCCCGGCTGGGCGGCACGGCCAGGCAGCACGGCCACGCGGCCCAGCCATGCGGCCCGACCAAGCGGCCCGACCAAGCGGCACACGCGGCAGGGCAGGCTGCCTGGCTAGGCGGCATGGCTACGGTGCGAGCGGTGGCGTATGGCCGGGTTGGGCGGGGTGGGGTCAGATGGCGGTGGGGACGATGTCGGGGGCGCCTCGGCGGCTGGCGTCGGCTTCCTGGTCGTCGTCCTGGGTCTGGGAGGCGCGCTCGGCCTCGACGCGCTTGCGGTAGTACTCGATCTCGCGGTCGCGCTGCTTCTTCGACCAGCCGAGGACGGGCGCGAGGAGGTCGGCGGCCTCCTGGGCGACGCCGACGCCCCGGTCCCACGTCTCGATGGAGATGCGGGTGCGGCGGGCGAGGACGTCGTTGAGGTGGCGGGCGCCCTCGTGGGTGGCGGCGTAGACGACCTCGGCGCGCAGGTAGTCGTCGGCGCCGGACAAGGGCTTGCCGAGGTCCGGCTTGTCGGAGATGAGGTCGAGAAGGTCGTCGGTGAGAGTGCCGTAGCGGCCCAGGAGGTGCTCGACGCGGGCGACGTGCACGCCGTAGCGGGACGCGAGGCGGTGGCGGGCGTTCCACATGGCCTGGAAGCCGTCGCCGCCGACGAGCGGGATCCGGTCGGTGCAGGACTCGGGGATCTTGCCGTCGAGGCCGTGCGCGACGGCGTCGATGGCGTCCTTCGCCATGACGCGGTACGTCGTGTACTTGCCGCCCGCGACCAGCACGAGGCCCGGGACGGGGTGCGCCACGACGTGCTCGCGGGACAGCTTGGACGTCTCCTCGGTCTCGCCGGTGAGCAGCGGCCGCAGGCCCGCGTAGACGCCTTCGACGTCGTCGTGGGTGAGCGGGGTGTTCAGGACGGCGTTGACGTGGTCGAGGACGTACTCGATGTCGGCCTTGGACGCGGCCGGGTGGGCCTTGTCGAGGTCCCAGGCGGTGTCGGTGGTGCCGATGATCCAGTGCCGTCCCCACGGGATGACGAACAGCACCGACTTCTCGGTGCGCAGGATGACCCCGGTCGAGGAGTGGATGCGGTCCTTCGGGACGACGAGGTGGATGCCCTTGGACGCCTTCACGTGGATCTGGCCGCGCCCGCCGACGAGCTCCTGGATGTCGTCGGTCCAGACGCCGGTGGCGTTGACGACCTGCTTCGCGCGGACCTCGCTGGTGGTGTTGGCCTCCAGGTCGCGGATGCGCAGCCCGGTGACGCGCTCGCCCTCGCGCAGGAGGCCGAGGACCTGGGTGCGGGACGCGATCTGCGCGCCGTACTCGGCGGCGGTCCGCAGCACCGTCATGACGTAGCGGGCGTCGTCGACCTGCGCGTCCCAGTACTGGATGGCGCCGGTGAAGGCGTCCTTGCGCAGGGACGGCGCGAGCCGCAGCGCGCCGCGGCGGGTCAGGTGCCGGTGGTGCGGGACGCCGCGCGACATGCCCATCTGGAGCGACAGGAGGTCGTACAGGGCGACGCCTGCGCCGAAGTAGGCGCGTTCCCACACGTGGTGGGTGGTCGGCAGGAGGAACGGGACGGGACGGACGAGGTGCGGCGCGATCTGCTGCAGCAGCAGGCTGCGCTCGGTGAGCGCCTCGCGGACCAGGTCGAAGTTGTACTGCTCCAGGTAGCGCAGCCCACCGTGGATCAGCTTGGACGACCGGGACGACGTCCCGGACGCGAAGTCGCGCGCCTCGACGACCGCGACCGTGAGGCCGCGGGTCGCGGCGTCCAGTGCGGCACCGGCCCCGACGATCCCGCCGCCCACGACCACGACGTCGAATTCCTCGCGGCCCATCCGGTCGAGCGCGGCGGCCCGTTCGGCGGGGCCGAGCCGTGAGCTGCCGAGGCCGGTCACCGGTGATCCCGTCATCGCGATTCCCCCCAGATCGGTTCGTTTACGAGCAGTACCTACCCAACAGTAGGGTCGGGTCCACCCGCGAAACGCCCGATTCGGCGTGGGGTCGCTCTCAGTCGGTGGACCGGCGCGGCGCCACTACCACCTGTACCCGCTGGAACTCCTTCAACTCCGTGTACCCGGAGGTCGCCATCGCGCGGCGCAGCGCGCCGATCAGGTTCATCGAACCGTCCGCGACGTGCGAGGGGCCGTGCAGGATCTCCTCCAGCGAGCCGATGGTGCCGAGGTTCAGGCGGGTGCCGCGGGGGACGTCGCCGTGGTGGGCCTCGCTGCCCCAGTGGTAGCCGCGGCCGGGCGCCTCGCTGGAGCGGGCGAACGGGGAGCCGACCATGACGGCGTCGGACCCGCAGGCGAACGCCTTGGCGATGTCGCCGCTGTTGGTCATGCCGCCGTCGGCGATGACGTGCACGTACCGTCCGCCGGACTCGTCCATGTAGTCGCGGCGGGCGGCGGCGACGTCGGCGACGGCGGTGGCCATCGGGACGGCGACGCCGAGGACGGTCCGGGTGGTGTGCCCGGAGCCGCCGCCGAACCCGACGAGGACGCCGGCGGCGCCGGTCCGCATCAGGTGCAGCGCGGCGGTGTAGGTGGAGCAGCCGCCGACGATGACGGGGACGTCGAGGTCATAGATGAACTGCTTGAGGTTCAGCGGCTCGGCGCGCCCGGACACGTGCTCGGCGGACACGGTGGTGCCGCGGATGACGAACAGGTCGACGCCCGCGTCGATGACGGCCTTGTGGAACTGGGCGGTGCGCTGCGGGGACAGCCGCGCGGCGACGGTGACGCCGGCGTCGCGGATCTCCTGGATCCGGCGGCCGATCAGCTCTTCCTGGATCGGCGCGTTGTAGATCTCCTGGAGCCGCTGCGTGGCGCGGGCGTCGTCCAGCTCGGTGATCTCGGCGAGCAGCGGCTCGGGGTCCTCGTAGCGGGTCCACAGCCCTTCGAGGTCGAGCACGGCGAGGCCGTCCATCCGGCCCATCGCGATCGCGACGGCGGGGCTGACCACGCTGTCCATCGGCGCGACGACCAGCGGCATCTCGAACCGGTAGGCGTCGATCTGCCAGGCGACGCTGACCTCCTCGGGGTCGCGCGTGCGGCGCGACGGGACGATGCCGATGTCGTCGAAGGCGTACGCCCGCCGACCGCTCTTGCCCCGGCCGATCTCCACCTCAGCAGCCACTGCGCCCTTCCTCCACCTCGCGGACAAGCGTGGTGTTCCCGCCGGCGGCGGGAACAAGCCCCGCAAGAGCTTACGGCAGCCCGCGACCCGCCCCGCGACCAGGACGGATCCACCCCCGGCCGCGGACGCCGCCGCCTGATGCCCGCACCAGGCCGAGCGGGGCGACGGCGGACGTGCCCGGGAGGCGACCGCAGACGTGCCCCGGGGGCGACGGCGGACGTGCCGAGAGGCGACCGCAGACGTGCCCGGGGGCAACTGCGGACGTGCCGGGTGGTGACGGCGGGCGTGCCGGGGGCGGCGACGGGGACCGGCGTCAGCGGCCCTGGTAGTTGGGGGCTTCGACGGTCATCTGGATGTCGTGCGGATGGCTCTCGCGCAGGCCGGCGGGGCTGATGCGCATGAGCTGGCCGCGTTCCTGCAGCTCGGGGATGGTGCGGGTGCCGGCGTACCACATGGACTGGTGCAGGCCGCCGACGAGCTGGTGCGCGACGTTGGCGAGCGGGCCGCGGTAGGGCACCTGGCCCTCGACGCCCTCGGGGATCAGCTTCTCCTCGGCGGTGACGTCGGCCTGCGCATAGCGGTCCTTGGAGAAGGAGCCGCCCCGCTCGCGGTTGCGCATCGCACCGAGCGAGCCCATGCCCCGGTACGACTTGTACTGCTTGCCGTGCACGAAGATCAGCTCGCCGGGGGACTCCTCGACGCCGGCGAGCAGGCTGCCGAGCATCACGGTGTCGGCGCCCGCCACGAGCGCCTTGGCGATGTCGCCGGAGTACTGCAGGCCGCCGTCGCCGATCACCGGCACGCCGGCCTCCTTGGCGGCGCGCGCGGCCTCGAAGATCGCGGTGAGCTGCGGGACGCCGACGCCGGCGACGATCCGGGTGGTGCAGATCGAGCCGGGCCCGACGCCGACCTTGACCGCGTCCGCGCCCGCGTCGATCAGCAGCTTCGCGCCCGCGTAGGTGGCGACGTTCCCGCCGACGACCTGGACGGACGACTGGGTCTTGATCGTGGCGATGGTGTCGGCGACGCCCTTGGAGTGGCCGTGCGCCGTGTCCACGATGATCACGTCGGTGCCGGCCTCGATGAGCGCCCGCGCGCGCTTGATCGCGTCCTCGCCGACGCCGACCGCGGCGGCGACGAGCAGCCGGCCGTCGGCGTCCTTGGTGGAGTCGGGGTACTGCTCGCTCTTGGTGAAGTCCTTGGTGGTGATCAGGCCCTTCAGCCGGCCCTCGGCGTCCACCAGCGGCAGCTTCTCGACCTTGTTGCCCGCCAGCAGCCGGAACGCCTCGTCCCGCGACACGTCCACCGGCGCGGTGACCAGCGGCATCGGGGTCATGACCTCGCGCACCGGACGGGACAGGTCGGACTCGAAGCGCATGTCGCGGTTCGTCACGATGCCTACCAGCACGCCCCGTACGTCCGTCACCGGCACGCCGGAGATCCGGTAGTGGGCGCACAGCTCCTCGACGTCGGCGAGGGTCGCGTCCGGCAGGCAGGTCACCGGGTTGGTGATCATCCCGGCCTCGGACCGCTTCACCCGGTCGGCCTGGCCGGCCTGCTCCTCGATCGACATGTTCCGGTGCAGCACGCCGATGCCGCCCTGCCGCGCCATCGCGACCGCCGTGCGGGCCTCGGTCACCGTGTCCATCGCCGCCGACACCAGGGGGATCCGCAACGAGATCTCGCGGGTCAACCGGGTCGTGGTGTCGGCCTCCCCCGGCTGCAGGTCCGAGTAGCCCGGCAGCAGCAGCACGTCGTCGAAGGTCAGGCCCTGCGGGAGGAATTTGGCGGGCTCGGCGGCGGGGTTCATGGTTGCCTTCCGTAGTGGTGGCGGTATCCGGCCAGGTCACGGCGACCCTGTCCCCATGGTAGGCCGTCGTCCCGCGCCGGGACGGGCTGTTGCGGACACCGGGCACGTGGCCTTGATGACACCCCGTAACGCGCGCGCGGCCCGGCCGCATTCCCCGCGGGACGGGCGTTCCGGGCCTGCCCGCGGGTGCCTTGACGGACACGAAGAGTGATTGTTCGCGCACAGAGGAGACCGGGGGGTGCACCTGGCGGGGCGGCGCGCAGTAGCGTAAGGGTGTGCACGACGATGCCCCGCTCGACCCGTTCGCCGGAGACCCGGAGGATCCGGCGGCGTCGCTCGGCGACCCCGGCGAGGACGCCGCGCCGCTGAGCGTCGCCGAGCGCGAGGACGTGCTGGCCGATCTCGCCGACCTGGAGGTCTTCCGGGCGCTGCTGGAGCCGCTCGGCGTCCGCGGCCTCACCGTCGACTGCGCCGACTGCGGCAAGCTGCACTACATCGACTGGGAGCTGCTGCACGGCAACCTGCGCCACCTGCTCGACCAGGGCCTGCCGCGCGTGCACGAGCCCGCCCTCTCCCCCGATCCGGTCGACTACGTGAGCTGGGAGTACGCCCGCGGCTACGTCGACGGCGTGATCGACAGCGAAGAGGGCCGCGAGGAGAACTGACCGGCGCCCCCGCAGCGGAGCACCGGCGCCCCACGGCCGAGTGTCGGCACCCCACGGCCGAGCGCGGCACCCGACGGTCGGCGCGCCGCGCGGCTCGGTGGTCTGGGCGTCGCCCCGTCGGCACCCTGACGGCGGGGAACCGGCGGGGGCTTACTCCGGGTCCGGGCGCTCGTACGGGCTGAGGCGCTGCTGGGTGCGTCTGCGGATGTCGTCGATGGTGCGGCGCGGCTCGTCGTCGGACGGGATCTGCGGGAGCGCGGGACGGATCGCCGGGGCCGAGCGCGGTGCGTCCGGGCGGCGCGGCGCGGACCTGCGGGGGCGCTCGGCGTCGCGGATGATCTGCTCCAGGCGGCGCTTCATGCGCTCGTAGTCCCGGCGGCCCGGGTCGTCGGCGGCGGGCGCCTTGGCGCCGGGACGCGCCGGGGCGGTCGGGAGGGGCGGGACGGTCGTGGGCGCGGGCGCCGGAGCCGGGGACGAGGTGCCCGGGGCGGCGTGGGTTCCCGCGTCGGTGTCCTTGGCGCGCGGTTCGGCGGGGCAGGACATGCCGGCGCCGGCGGGCGGGGACGCCGCGGCGCGCTCGGTGATGCCGCCGCCCGCGGCGGCGACGCCGGTGCTGGCCAGCACGGCTCCGGCGACGCCGAGCGCGACGATGGTGCGGGGGCCGCGGCGGCGCGGGCCCGGCCCGGGGGCCGGCGGCGGCGTGCCGGGGCCGGGGTCGGACGGGCCGGAG
>NZ_JBEYYT010000447.1:0-7492 GCF_040645715.1 Spirillospora sp. NPDC046719
CGCACCAACCCCCCGACCCCCCCCCCCCGGGGCGGGCCCGGGGCATCGGCGGGCTCCCCCGGGCGGCGGGGCGGGCCGGGGCCGCCCCCCTCCCCCCCCCCCCCCACGCCTGACCTGCCACGCGTCCGCCGACCGGCGGCGGGTCGCCGGCGCCGCCATGACGACGGCTCACCGCGGCTCAGCGCCGGCGGCGGGCGAGGAGGTGGCCGAGGGCGACCCCGGCGAGAGCGACGGCGCCTCCGGCGAGGAACGCGGCGACCATCGGCGCCCCGCCCGTCCCGCCGGGCGGGGCCGGCTCGGCGGCGGCGCGTCCCGGGAACACCCGGCCGGTCTCCGGCCGTGCGGTGGAGGACGGCGCGGCCGCCGGGGCGGGCGACGGGGTCTCCGGTTCGGCGGGCGGCGCGGTCAGGTCGCGTTCGACGGCGGCGAAGAACTCGCCGGCCGTCCGCTTGGCGACGCCGCCGAGCATCCGCTGCCCGACGCCCCCGATCATCCCGCCGACGACCGCGTCGGCGTCGTAGTCGACGCGGGTGGAGCCGCCGCCGTCCGAGAGCCGGACACGGACCGTCGCGTCCACCGTGCCGGGCGCGCCCTGGCCCTGCGCACGCAGCGTGAACGAGCGCGGCGGGTCGGGGTCGGCGAGCTCGACGCGCCCGACGTAGGTGCCCTGGATGGACGCGACGCCGGCGGTGACCGTCATGCGGTAGGTGTCGGGGCCGGTCTCCTCCAGGGAGCGGCACCCGGGGATCGTCCGGGCGAGCACGGCCGGGTCCTGGAGCGCGTCCCAGACGCGGGCGAGCGGCGCGGCGACGCTGGCACTGCCGTTGACCTGCATGTTCCGACTTTAGGGAATGCAGGCCCCGCACCGAACGGCAACATGTGCCGAGTACACGCCGAGGATTGGGCAGATCCCCGGCGACACCGCAGGGAAATGGTCAGATATGTCCGGCTGATACCAACGCGCGCGAACTCCCGGGCGCGCGGGCGCGTCAACCGAAGCGAACGACGAGAACCGAACCCCCCAACCGAACGGAGAACGCGGCCGATGCGAGGGAAGACGCCCGTGATCGCGATGGTGACCGCCGGAGTCGTCGGCGCGGCCGCGGGCGGCTGGCCGGTGGTCCGGGCCGAGGCGGGCGGCTCGTCGGGACCGTCCATGCGGACGCAGCTCTCCTCGGTGCTCGCCGACCAGAAATGGGCGACGCCGAAGCCCGGAACGTGGACGCCGCCGAAACCGTCCACCGACGGGCTGCCCCCCGTCATCGACCACATCGACACCACCGAGCGCGTCGTCTTCCTCACCATCGACGACGGCTACACCTACGACTCGGAATTCGTCGACATCGTCCGCAAGGAGAAGGTGCCGATCCTGACGTTCCTGACCACGACGTATCTGCGGGGCCAGGGCCAGTACTTCCTCGCGATGCGCAACGCGGGCTCGCAGATCGAGGACCACACCGTCACGCACCCGAACATGCCCTCGCTCTCCCCCGACGCGCAGAAACGGCAGATCTGCGACTCGGCGGACGCGATCCAGCGCGAGTACGGCCGCCGGCCGCTGATCTTCCGGCCGCCGTTCGGCGCGTACAACCAGGCGACGCGGCAGGCGTCCAAGGACTGCGGGATGAAGTCGATCCTCACCTGGACGGCGGAGTTCTACAACGGCACGTCCGGCCCCGGCGTCGGCTACAACGGGTTCGCGCGCGCCGACGGCGGCAAGGGCTTCAAGCCCGGCGACATCATCCTGATGCACTACCGCAAGGGCCTGGCCGGGGAGTTCCGGATGATCCTCGGCTGGATCAAGCAGGCCGGGCTCCGGCCCGCCGCCGTGCAGAACTACCTGCCGCGCTCGCTCGGCGGCAACGCCCCGGAGACGCCCGCCGCGAACTGACCGCCCGGAGCCGCGCCGCCCCCGCCGCGCGCGGCCTCCCGGACGCGCAGGCCCGGGTCGCCGGGCGCCCGTTCGCGCAGCTCGTACAGGGCGTCCGGGGACAGCGGCATCGCCTCGACGCGCAGCCCCTCGGCGTCCTCGACGGCGGAGGCGATGACGGCCGACACCGGGATGACGCCCGCCTCCCCCGCGCCCTTGATGCCGAGCGGGTTCAGCGGCGACGGCGTCTCCAGGTGGTCGGTCTCGATGCGCGGGACCTCCGTCGCGTACGGCATGAGGAAGTCCATGAACGAGGCGTTCAGGAGCTGGCCGGACTCGTCGTAGACCATCCGCTCGTAGAGGGCGCCGCCGACGCCCTGCGCGACGCCGCCGTGGATCTGCCCCTCGACGACCATCGGGTTGATGAGCCTCCCGCAGTCGTGCACGACCGCGTACCGCAGGATCGCGATCTCGGCGGTGTCCGGGTCGGTCTCCACGATCGCGGCGTGCGCGCCCGCGGCGAACGTCGACCGGACGGGCGAGTAGTAGCCGCGCCCCTCCAGGCCCGGCTCGTCCCCCTCCGCGACGGGCGGCTCCGTCGCGGGGCGGCCCACCGCGAACTGCGTCGCCGCGGCGGTCTCCGCGTCGAACGCGTACCGCAGCGGGTTCGACAGCACCGCGACCGTCCGCAGCGGGACGGACGCCGACAGGTCGCCGCGGACGTGCACGACCCCGTCGGTGATCTCCAGGTCGCCCGGGTCGGCCTCCAGCGCCTCCCCGGCGATCCGCAGCGCCTTCTCGCGGACCTTCCGGCACGCCACCGCGATCGCGTTCCCGCTCATCACCGCGGCGCGGGACGCGAACGTGCCGACCGCGTACCCGAACCGCCGCGTGTCGCCGGTCGTGACGCGCACGTCCCGGATCGGGACGCCGAGCTCGGCGGCGGCGATCTGCGCGAACACGGTCTCGTGGCCCTGCCCCTGCGAGGTCAGCCCGGTCGACACGTGCACCCGCCCGGCCGTGTCGATCTCGACGTGCCCGCCCTCGTACGGGCCGACGCCCGTCCCCTCGACGTACACGCCGACGCCGATGCCGATGCGGCGGCCGCGGCGCGCGGCGGCCGCCCGCTCCGCCTCGAACCCGTCCCAGCCGATGAGGTCCCGCACCTTGCGCAGCAGCTCGGGGTAGTCGCCGGAGTCGTAGACGAGCGGGCGGCCGTCCTGGAACGTCAGGCCCTGGTCGTAGGGGAACTCGTCGGGCTGGATGAAGTTCGCGGCGCGCACGTCGGCGCGGTCGAGGCCGAGGTGGCGGGCGATGCGGTCCATCGTCCGCTCCATGCAGAACACGCCCTGCGGACGGCCCGCGCCCCGGTACGGCGTGACGATGAGGGTGTTGGTGTAGAGGCTGACGACCTCGGCCCGGTACGCGCCGATCTTGTACGGGCCGAGCAGCTGCGTCGACGTGACGATCGGGATGATGATCCCGTACGGGGTGTACGCGCCGTGGTCGTGCAGGATCCGCACGTCCAGGCCGAGGACGCGGCCCGCGTCGTCGAACCCGACCCGGACGTCCTGGAGCTGGCCGCGCTCGTGGGCGGCGGCGACGAAGTGCTCGCGCCGGTCCTCGGTCCATTTGATCTCGCGGCCGAGGAGCCGCGCGGCCCACGGGACGAGCACCTCCTCCGGCCACGGATGCACGATCTTCACGCCGAACCCGCCGCCGACGTCCGGCGCGACGACCTCGACCTTGCCGTTCGGCAGGCCGAGCCGCGCGGCGATCGCGGCGCGCACGCTGGTCGACGCCTGCGTGGAGGAGTAGACGCGCAGCGACCCGTCGTCGGCGTCCCAGCGCGCGTACACGCCGCGCCCTTCCAGCGGCGTGGACGCCGACCGCTCGATCGACAGCCGGAACTCCAGCCGGTGCGGCGCGGCGTCGATCGCCGCGGCGGCGTCGCCGGTCTCCTGGAGCAGGACGGCGCCGACGTTGCCGGGGACGTCGTCGTGGACGAGGTGCTCGGCGCGCTCGGCGTTCTCGATGCCGACGACGGCGGGCAGCGGCTCGTACTCGACGCGGATGCGCTCGGCGGCGTCCTCGGCGAGGTACCGGTCGCGGGCGACGACCATCGCGACGGGCTCGCCGACGTGCCGGACGACGTCGCGCGCCAGCGGGTACCCGGTGCGGCCGTGCGTCAGGGCCGGGTGCGGGATGAGCAGCGGCAGCGGCTCGCCGACGCGCCCCGGCAGGTCCTCCCAGGTGTAGACGGCGACGAGGCCGTCCACGTCGAGCGCGTCCGACACGTCGATGTCGGCGATGCGGGCGTGGGCGTGCGGGGACCGGACGAACGCCGCCGCGAGCGCGTCCCGCCCGAGGTCGTCCAGGTACCGGCCGCGGCCGGTGAGGAGCCGCGCGTCCTCGCGGCGCTCGACCGGCTCGCCGAACACGCGCGTCCCCATCACGCCTCGCTCTCTGCGCCGGACCCGCCGGTCCCGCCGGACGCGCCGGACGCGCCGGACCCGGCGAGCAGTTCGGCCGCGCGGTGCACCGACTTCACGATGTTCTGGTAACCCGTGCAGCGGCACAGGTTCCCGGAGATCCCTTCGAGCACCTCGTCCTCGGTCGGGCGCGGCGTCTCCCGCAGCAGCGCGGTCACCGTGCACAGGAAACCGGGCGTGCAGAAGCCGCACTGCAGGCCGTGGCATTCGCGGAACGCCCGCTGGACCGGGGACGGCGTGCCGTCCGGCGCGGCGAGGCCCTCCACCGTCGTGACGGCGTGCCCGGCGGCCGTCACCGCGAACGTCAGGCAGGACCGGACCGGGTCGCCGTCCATCAGCACCGTGCAGCAGCCGCAGACGCCGTGCTCGCAGCCGACGTGGGTGCCGGTCAGGCCGAGGTCGTGCCGCAGCAGGTCCGATAGCAGCCGCCGGGCGGGCACCCGCGCCGTGCGGTGCACGCCGTTGACCGTCAGGGCGATGTCGTGGAGCTCCTCCATCAGTCCCGCGCCCTCCTCAGCGCCTCGGCGGCGGCGGTCGCCAGCGCCCTCTCCGTCAGTACCCCGGTCAGGTGGCGGCGGTAGCGGGCGCTCGCGTGGATGTCGGACTCGGGGTCGATCCGCTCCCGCACGTACGCGGCGGCGGCCGGCCAGTCGCCGTGCGGCCCCGCCGCCTCCGCGAGGTCGAGGACGAGGGGCGCGGGCGCGATGCCGAGGTAGCCCGCGCGGACGCCGCCGACCCGCAGGTCCTCGTCGAGCGTGACGACCGCGGCGACGCCGGACAGCGCGTAGTCGCCGTGCCGCCGCGCCGTCTCGGCGAACGCCGTCCCGGTGCGGGGCGGCGCGGCCGGGAAGAACGCGGCGACCGCCAGCTCCCCCGGCCCGAGCGCCGACTCCAGCGGGCCGGTGAAGAACTCCGCCGCCGGGATCGTCCGGCGCCCCCGCACCGACGCGGCCTCGACCGTCCCGCCGAGGACGGCGAGCACGGCGGGCAGCTCCGCGGCCGGGTCGGCGTGCGCGAGGCTCCCGACGACCGTGCCGCGGTTGCGGATGACCGGATGCGCGACGTGCCGCAGCGCGCGGCCGAGCAGCGGCTGCACGGCCGCCGCCTCCACCGACCGCTCCACCCGCGCGTGCCGGGCCAGCGCGCCGACCCGCACGCCCTCGTCGCCGACGTGCACGGTGTCCAGCTCGGCGACGCCGTTGACGTCGACCAGGTCGGGCGGCGCGGCGAGGCGCATGTTGAGCAGCGGGATGAGGCTCTGCCCGCCCGCGAGCACCTTGGCGCCCGGGGCGCCGTCGAGCATGCCGAGCGCCTCGTCGACGGTGCGGGGCGCGTGGTGGCGGAACGGGGGCGGTTTCACGGCGCCGCCCCCTCAGCCCGCATCGCTCTCGCGATCCGGAGGCTCGCCGGGCTCGCCGCCTCCGCCGGGTTCGCCCGGCTCGCGGCGTGCGCCCGGCGCACCAGGCTCGCCGCCTCCGCCGGGACGGACCGGGCCGCCGATCTCCCGCTCCGCGGGCGCGATGACGCCGCCGCCCGACTCGTCCGGGCGGCGCACCGCGTTCAGCAGGTGGTAGCCGACCAGCACCGCGATGGTGCCGAGCGCGATGCCCTGCAGCGGGAAGTCGTCGGTGATCTTCAGGGTGACGTTCCCGATCCCCAGGATGATCGCCGCCGCCACCGGGACGAGGTTGACCGGATCGCCGAAGTCGACCCGGTTCTCGATCCAGATCTTCGCGCCGAGCAGGCCGATCATCCCGTACAGCACGACGGTGATGCCGCCGAGCACCCCGCCCGGCGTCGCCGCGACCAGCGCGCCGAACTTCGGGCACAGCCCGAACAGCACCGCCACGATCGCCGCGACGTAGTAGGCGGCCGTCGAGTAGATCCGGGTCGCGGCCATCACGCCGATGTTCTCGGCGTAGGTCGTGGTGGGCGAGCCGCCGACCGCCGTGGCCAGCACCGTGCCGACGCCGTCCGCGCCGATCGCGCGGCCGAGCACCGGGTTCAGGTCGTCCCCGGTCATCGCCGCCACCGCCTTGACGTGCCCGGTGTTCTCCGCGATCAGCGCGATGACCGGCGGCAGCGCCAGCAGGATCGCGGAGGTCTTGAAGTCGGGCGCGTGCGTGTGCGGGAACCCGAACCAGTCCGCCGCCTTCACCGCCGAGAAGTTCAGCCGCTCGTGCGGGAACGCCGTCGGCACGCAGAACGGGCCCTCCGCCGTGCACGCCTTCCCCGCCCCGTCCAGCAGGTTCTGCCCCGGTAGCACCGACGTGATCTCCCCGGCCGTCTTGTCCAGGACCCACGACAGGACGAACCCGAACACCAGCGCCAGCAGGATCGCGATCCGCGACCAGAACCCGCGCAGCACCACCGTGCAGAACACCGCGAAGCACAGCGTCGCCAGCGCGACCCACTGGTCCTGCGGCCAGTACGTGTCCGCGACGACCGGCGCCAGGTTGAACCCGATCAGCATGACGACCGCGCCCGTCACCACCGGCGGGAACACCCGGTGGATGACCTCGCCGCCGAGGAAGTGCACGATCACGCCGATCACCAGCAGCAGCGCGCCCGCGACCAGGATCGCGCCGGTCACCCGCGCGCTGTCGCCGCCCGCCGCGCGGATCGCCGCGACCGCGCCGACGAACGAGGCGCTGGTGCCGAGGTAGCTCGGCACCCGGCCGCCGACGATCAGCAGGAACAGGATCGTCGCGAACCCCGACATCATGATGGACAGGTTCGGGTCGAGGCCCATCACCACCGGGAACACGAACGTCGCGCCGAACATCGCCACCACGTGCTGGGCGCCGATGCCGGCGGTGCGCGGCCACGACAGCCGCTCCCCCGGCCGGACGACCTCTCCGGGCGGCGGCGTGCGCCCGTCCCCGTGCAGCTTCCAGCCGATCACCATCCGGGGCTCCTCCTGGTCGACGTGGGCGTCCGCACCGGCTCGCGCCTGCGGGCAACGTAGATCTACCCCGGTGGGCGGGCATCGGCGACATCTGCCGAAGTTCGGCGCGGCGGGCCGGGGGGCCCCCCCGGCCCCCCCCCCCCCCGCAAAACCCCCCGGGCCCCCCCGGGCCGGGGGGGGGGGGGGTTTTGGGGCGATTAGCGGCGCCCGGGGAACGCCCCA
>NZ_JBEYYT010000448.1:0-7443 GCF_040645715.1 Spirillospora sp. NPDC046719
GTCACCGCCGTCTTCCCGGCCGCCCTCCAGGACGGCACGCCCCCGGACGTGCCGTCCGGGGAGGCGCCGGTCACCCCCCGCTGAGCGTCCGGGCGTGCAGCAGGAGCAGGCCCGCCAGGGTCGAGCCGGACCCGATCTCGCCGCGCGCGGCCAGCTCCGGGACCGACGACAGCGGCACCCACTCGATCCGCTCCGCCTCCACGTCGGTCGGCTCGCCGATCCGCTCGGCGCCGTCCGCCCGGAAGATGTGGTGGATCCCGTCGTGCAGCCCCGGCGACGGGCGCACCGCCACGACGTGCTCCAGCGGCCCGGCGCGGTACCCGGTCTCCTCGACCAGCTCGCGCGCCGCCGCCTCCGCCGGGTCCTCGCCGTCCTCGACCCGGCCGCCCGGGACCTCCCAGCCCCAGGCGCCGGTGATGAACCGGTGCCGCCAGATCAGCAGCACGCGGCCCGCGCCGTCGACCGCCGCCACGCCCGCGGCGGGCCGCACCCGCACGAGATGGTGGTCGAAGCGCCGCCCGTCCGGCAGTTCCACGTCGGCCAGCCGCACGTCCATCCAGGGGCTGTCGTAGATCGATCTCTCGCCGTGCACCGTCCATCGCATGGCCGGACGCTATCGGGGGCTTTCAAAGCCTTACCGGTAGGGTCAGGATCAAGGGGGACGGCGCGACCGCCGGGGGGCGGGCCCAGGCCCCGGGGCCATCGCCCGGAGGGCGCTGTCAGGGAGGGGAGCGCAAGCGGTGAGCACTGAGGCCGGCAGGGCGCCGGAGGCGGCGCGGGACCGGATCTTCACGGTGCCGAACATGCTCAGCCTGGCGCGGCTCGTCGGAGTCCCGTTCTTCCTGTGGCTGGTGCTGGTCGAGCAGGACTGGTGGGCGCTCGGGCTGCTGGTGTTCGCCGGCCTGTCGGACTGGCTGGACGGCAAGCTCGCGCGGGCGCTGAACCAGACCAGCAAGCTCGGCATGCTCCTGGATCCGGCCGCCGACCGGCTGTACATCTTCGCGACGCTCGTCGGCCTGACGATCCGCGACATCATCCCGCTGTGGCTGCTGGTCGCGCTGGTCGCGCGCGAGCTGGCGATCACCCCGATCGCGCCGATCGTGCGGCGGCTCGGGTACGGCGGGACGCTTCCCGTGCACTTCATCGGCAAGACGGGCACATTGTGCCTGCTGTACGCCTTCCCGCTGCTGCTGCTGGGCGACCATGACGGGGCGGCGGGCACCACGGCGAAGGTGATCGGGTGGTCCTTCGCCATCTGGGGGACGGCGCTGTACTGGTGGGCGGCCGTCCTGTACTGGGCGCAGACGCGGCAACTGGTGCTGGCCGGCCGCGGCGCGCCACCCGACGGCGCGCCCGGTCCGGGCGCGCGGCCCCCGGCCGGCGAGCAGAAGGGAGCTGAGACCCCCCGATGAAGGCCGTCGTGATGGCGGGTGGCGAGGGGACGCGGCTGCGTCCGATGACCGCCAACCAGCCCAAGCCGCTGCTGCCGCTCGTCAACCGGCCGATCATGGAGCACGTGCTGCGGCTGCTGAAGAAGCACGGGTTCAGCGAGACCGTCGTCACGGTGCAGTTCCTGGCGGCGCTGATCCGCAACTACTTCGGCGACGGCGAGGAGCTCGGCATGTCGCTGAGCTACGCGACCGAGGAGGTGCCGCTCGGCACCGCGGGCAGCGTGAAGAACGCCGAGGCGGCGCTGCGCGACGACCGGTTCCTGGTGATCTCCGGCGACGCGCTGACCGACATCGACCTGACCGACATGGTGCGCTTCCACGAGCGCAACGGCGCCCTCGTCACCATCGGCCTCAAGCGCGTCCCGAACCCGCTGGAGTTCGGGATCATCATCGTGGACGACGAGGGCCGGATCCAGCGGTTCCTGGAGAAGCCGACGTGGGGGCAGGTGTTCTCCGACACCGTCAACACCGGCATCTACGTGATGGAGCCCGAGGTGCTCGACCACGTCGCGGCGGGCGAGGTCGTCGACTGGTCCGGCGACGTGTTCCCCAAGCTGCTGGCGGAGGGCGCGCCGCTGTACGGGTACGTGGCGGACTGCTACTGGGAGGACGTCGGCACCCACGAGAGCTACCTGAAGGCGCAGGCCGACATGCTGTCCGGGCAGGTCGGCATCGAGCTGGACGGGTTCGAGATGTCGCCGGGCGTGTGGGTCGCCGAGGGCGCCGAGGTGGACGCGGAGGCCGTGCTGAAGGGCCCGCTCTACATCGGCGACTACGCGAAGGTCGAGGCCGGCGTCGAGCTGCGCGAGTACACCGTGCTCGGCAGCAACGTCGTGGTGAAGGAGGGCGCGTTCCTGCACCGCGCGATCGTCCACGACAACGTGTTCGTCGCGCCGTCGACGAACCTGCGCGGCTGCGTGGTCGGCAAGAACACCGACATCATGGCGGGCGCCCGCGTCGAGGAGGGCGCGATCGTCGGGGACGAGTGCGTCATCGAGGCGGAGGCGTACGTCTCCAGCGGTGTGAAGGTGTACCCGTTCAAGACGATCGAGGCGGGCGCGGTCGTCAACACCAGCGTGATCTGGGAGTCGCGCGGGCAGCGCAACCTGTTCGGGCCGCGCGGCGTCTCCGGGCTGGTCAACGTGGAGATCACGCCGGAGCTGGCGGTGCGGCTGGCCAGCGCGTACGCGACCACGCTGAAGAAGGGCACCACGGTCGTCACCGGCCGGGACGTCTCGCGCGCCGCCCGGACGCTCAAGCGCGCGGTGATCAGCGCGCTGACCGCCAGCGCGATCAACGTGCAGGACCTGGAGGCGACGCCGCTGACCGTCGCCCGGTTCGAGACCGGCCGCGAGGACTGCGCGGGCGGCATCTACATCCGCACCACGTACGGCGAGACCCAGGGCGTCGACATCATCTTCCTCGACCCGGACGGCGCTGACCTGTCGCAGGCCGCGCAGCGCAAGCTGGAGCGGGTGTTCGGGCGGCAGGAGTACCGGCGCGCGTTCCCCGGCGAGATCGCCGAGCTGACCTACCCGCCGCGGGTGGTGGAGACCTACACCCGCGACCTGCTGGACCGCATCGACATCAGCGGCGTCCGCGAGGCCGGGCTGAAGATCGTGCTCGACTGCGCGGGCGGTGTCGCGTCGCTGGTGCTGCCGAGCCTGCTCGGCCGCGTCGGGGTGGAGGTGCTGACCCGCAACAACGCGCTGGACGAGGCGAACCCGACCGAGACGCTGCCCGAGCGGATGCGCGACCTGGAGCGGCTCGGCGCGCTGGTGTCGTCGTCGCGGGCCGCGTTCGGCGTCCGGTTCGACCCGGTCGGCGAGCGGATCTCGCTGGTGGACGAGAACGGTGAGCTGGTGGCCGACGACCGTGCCCTGCTGGTGATGCTGGACCTGGTCGCGGCGGAGCGGCGCGGCGGCCGGGTCGCGCTTCCGGTGACCACGACCCGGGTGGCCGAGCAGGTCTGCCGGTTCCACGGCGTCCAGGTGGAGTGGACCTCGACCTCGCAGGACGTGCTGACCAAGGCCGCCGCGCGCCCCGACGTGATCTTCGCGGGGGACGGCCGGGGCGGGTTCCTGATGCCGGAGTTCAGCGGCACCGTGGACGGGATCGCGGCGTTCGTCCGGCTGGTCGGGCTCGTCGCGCGGACGCGGCTGACGCTGTCGCAGATCGACCGGCGCATCCCCGTCGCGCACCTGCTGCGCCGGTCCGTCCCGACGCCGTGGGCGGCGAAGGGGAGCGTCATGCGGCACGTCGTGGAGGCCGCCGGGAGTCGCACCCTCGACACCACCGACGGGGTCCGCGTGGTGGGGGACGACGGCGGCTGGGTGCTCGTCCTGCCCGACCCGGCGGAGGCCGTCACGCACCTGTGGGCCGAGGGCCCGGACGCCGACGCCGCGCAGGAGCTGCTGGAGGAGTGGGCCGTCGTGGTGGAACGCGCGGGCTCGTAGCGCGCCGTGCGGCGCTTCAGCAGCGCTCGCGGGGCTTGAGGCCCCTCGCGTCGGGCTCCCGGTCGCCGTAGGCCTCCTCCAGGAACGAGACGAGCCGCTCGACGTCGCCGACGTCGGAGACCAGGCCGAGCGAGGCGCGGACGGCGCCGCCGCTCGGCAGGTGGAGCAGGTCGAGGTACTCGTCGAGCGTGCGCATGCCGCCGCGCAGCGTCCGCCGGTCGCGCAGGGCCTGCTCGGAGATGCGGAAGGCGCCCTCCCCGGCGCCCGGGTTGCAGAAGCAGCCGGTGCGGACGGAGATCCCGGCGGCGGCGGTGTCGCGGGCGATGATCCGCTCGTCCACGATCCGGCCCCGCGGGTCCAGGACGTTGAACGCGACGGTGCCGCCGCGCCGGTCCGTGCCGGTGGGGCCGTACACGCGGACCATGGCGGAGCCCGCGCCGTGCCGCAGCCCGGTCAGGCGGTGCAGCAGCCACGAGGTGAGGCGGGCGACCCGGCGGTGGACCAGGTCGATGCCGATGTCCTCGATCCACCGGATGCCGAACTCCACGTCCGGGATCGACAGGAAGTTCAGGGTGCCGTCCTCGAAGGCCGTCTCGTCGGGGGCCGGGACGTGCCAGCCGCCGAGCGCGCTGACCGCCTGGATCGTGCCGCCCGCGAACCACGGGCGGTGCAGCCGGGCGAGCGCCGTGCGCCGCGCGACCAGGGCGCCGACGCCGGTCGGGTAGCCGAACACCTTGTACCAGCTCACCGGGACGAAGTCGGGCCGCGTCCGGCTGAGGTCCAGGCGGTTCGCGGGGACGAACGCGGCCGCGTCAAGGAGGACGTCGTACCCGTGCGCGTGCGCGAGGTCGACCCACTCCAGGGGGTGCTGGACGCCCGTGAAGTTGCTCTGCGCAGGGTAGACGAGCAGCCCGCGGCGGCGGGAGAGGGCGCCGCGAACGTCGTCGTCGGGGACGCGCAGCTCGGCCCCGCGGACGGGCACGTTGACCACCTGCGCGCCGCGCGCGCGGGCGAACTCGCGGATGCCGTTGACCGAGTTGTGGTTGTCGCCGGTGAGGACGAGCCGGGAGCCGCGTCCGAACGGGTAGGCCTCGCCGACCAGCCGGCACGCGCCGGTCGCGTTCGGCGTGAAGATCACGTCGTACTCGTCGGGCGAGGCGTTGAAGAAGCCGAGGATCGCCGCGCGGGTCCGCTCGACGAGTTCGGTGGACGCGCTGGACGTCGGGTTCTCCGAGTGCGGGTTGCCGTAGCAGTGCCCGGTGAGCCGCCGGGCGTGCGCGCGGATCTGCGCGTCGGCCGCCACGCCCGCGCCCGTGTAGTCCAGGTAGGTCTGGCCGTTCGCGTCGAGATGGCCGTACTCGGCGGCCCTGAGGTCGTCCAGCCGGCTCGTCGAGGCGTACTCGGCGTCGGTGCCGGGCGTCGCCCCCGCCGCCCAGGAATCGGTTGAAGCGGACATCATGCTCCCCCGCGTACAAAGCCGCATCCTCCTCTAAGAACGGTCCAAAATCGGAGAACGGCGTGCAAGGGGGAGTGCTGACCTGTTCAGGACTTGATGGCCGTGTTTGGCGGTTTTCCGGCGCGAGGGGACGGGCCGTCCGCGGACGGCCGCGTACGGCGGGCGAGGACGGCGGCCGTCCCCGCCAGGAAGAGCGCCGAGAACCCGGCGAGGATCGCCCAGTCGGCGGCCACGGCCCGGGAGAACGTGCCGCCGTAGGAGGCCAGCAGCGGCGGCCCCAGCGGCGACCGGCCCGACGCCCACAGCCGGTCGACGCCCAGGCTGTGCCCGAGCCCCTCGAACGCCCACCGGTTCGACATCGCGTAACTCAGCCACCGTCCCGGCGCCGCCATCACCGGGACGGGCAGGATCGCGCCGACGAACAGCACCTGCGGGAAGCACAGCATCGGCAGGGCCATCGTCGCCTGCGCCGGGTCGGTCACCGCCGCCGACACCAGCAGCCCGAGCGCCAGCGCCGCCACCGAGCACAGCAGCAGCGTGGCGAACAGCTCCCCGTACGTCCGCCAGCCCGTCGCCGGCAGCCGGTCGAGCCCGCGCAGCACCCCGAGCATCAGCGCGTCCACCGCCGCCAGCAGCGGCAGCAGCACGGCCGCCTTCGCCAGCACGTACGGCCCGATCCGCAGCCCGGTCAGCCGCTCCCGCCGCAGCACCGGCAGCTCGGTGCAGATCTGCAGCAGCCCGTAGGTCAGCCCGAAGAAGAACCCGCCGAACGCGATCCAGAAGAGGATCATCACGGTCGCGCCCGGGCTCGGCGACTCCGGCGCGAACGCGCCCGGGCGGAACAGCACCGCGAACATCGCCAGCACCATGACCGGCGACCCCGCCAGCACGGCGAGCGTCAGCCGGTTCCCCGCCAGCAGGTCCAGGTTGCGCCGTGTCAGCAGCGCCCACTGGCGCAGCGCGCCGACGCCGGGACCAGGCACCGTCCCCTCGCGGCCGGGACGCCGGAACCGGGCGCCCCAGTCACCCTCCGCCGCGCTCGCGAGCCGCAGGTAGATCTCGTCGACCGAGGCGGCCCCGAACTCCTCCAGCGCCTCCTCCGGCGGGCCGTAGAACGCCAGCCGCCCGTCCGGCGCCAGCACCGCCACCCGGTCGCACACCGCGACGTCCGGCGGGTGGTGCGTCGTCATGACGACGGTCGTCCCCGCGTCGGCGAGGCCCCGCAGCAGCCGCATCAGGTCGGCGGCCGTGGCCGGGTCGAGGCCCGACGTCGGCTCGTCGAGGAAGAACACCCGCGGCCGCGTGAGCAGCTCGACCGCGATGCTGGCGCGCTTGCGCTCGCCGCCGCTCAGTCGGCCGACGCGCTGCCCGGCCCGGTCGGCGAGGGCCAGCGCGTCCAGCACGTCGTCCACGGCCTTCTCGGCGTCCTCCGGCGGCGTGCCGGCGGGCAGCCGGAGGCCCGCCGCGTACCGGAGGGTGCGGCGCAGCGGCAGCTCCTTGTGGACGATGTCGTCCTGCGGCACGTATCCGAGCGATCCGCCGCCGGCCTCGTGGCGCACCTCGCCCTCGGCGGGCGGCCGGACCCCGGCGATCGCGTCCAGCAGCGTCGTCTTGCCGGCGCCGCTGCCCCCGATGATCGCCACGAGCTCGCCGGCGCCGATCGTCAGCGACACGTCCCGCAGCGTGCGGCGCCCGCCGTCCACCCGCTGCCCGACCCCGCGCACCTCGATCACGTCACGCCCCCATCCCCTCCGGAGGGCGCGGCCGCCCCCAGAAGAACATGAACGACGCCGGGCGCGGAGTCCAGAGGCGGATCCCCGCCCGCCCCCGGCCGGCCGTCAGCCCACGGGGGCGTCGTCGGGCGTGCCGCCCGCGATCTCCGCCAGCACGTCCAGGGCCCTGGCGAGGACGTCCTCCGGCGGCGACGCCAGGCCGAACCGCACCGCCCGCGGCGCGGCGGCGCCGCCGACCACGAACGGCGCGGCGGGCGTGAAGGCGATGCCCCCGCGCGCCGCCGCGGCCACGAACGTCTCCGCCCGCCACGGCGCGGGCCGCTCCCACCAGCAGAAGTACGTGCCGG
>NZ_JBEYYT010000449.1:0-7415 GCF_040645715.1 Spirillospora sp. NPDC046719
GGCGGCGCCACGACGGGTGCGCGCGGGCGGCGGCGCACCCGTGGCACGCGCAGTTCCACTGGGGGACGCCGCCGCCCGCGGCGGTGCCGAGAACGCGCACCCTCATCGGCCGGCGATCAGATCTCGACGCCGAAGTAGGCCGTGACCTCCAGGGAGGTCTCCACGATCTGGTAGTCGGGCGTGGACCAGGAGTCCGCCCGCCGGGCGGCGGCGCCCTGCGCCTGGGCGTCGCGGACGTCGGCGTTCGCGGTCTCGGCGTCGGGGATGTGCTGGGTCATCTCTGGTGCTTCCCTTCCGTGGGGGGATCTGTGCGGCCCGGGCCCGCCGGCCCGGGGGTCACTGGACGACGATCTTCCCGGTGCTCTGCGGGAAGACCGGGTCGTTGTAGAAGTACTCGCCGCGCTCGGTGAAGGTGTGCTTGTACGACTCGCCGGGCTTCAGCCGCCCCGAGTTGAACACGTGCTCGAAGAACGACGCGGCGCCGTGCGAGTGCTCGTTCCCGGCCGGGTTGACGAAGGTGACCTCGGTGCCCACGGGAACGGTCATGTGCTGCGGGGACATCGCGTTCTGCGCGACGGTGTTCTCCGCGTCGCCGGGCGCGCCGGAGGAGGAGTCCCAGATCCGGCCGAGCGTGATGGTGTTGCCGGCGTCGGCGCCCGCGACGGGCGCGGTGCGGATCTGGTTGCGCTTGGACGGCGGTGTCGGCGCGGGCGCCGGGCCGACCTTGCCGTTCAGCTTGAACGCCCACAGGTGGTCGCCCTTGGGGATGTCGGGGTAGGGCAGCCCGCTGCCGCCGGCGAAGACCGCGATGTACTGCTCGCCGTCGATCTCGTAGCTGACCGGGCTGGTGTGGACGCCGGCGCCGCACTGCCAGCTCCACAGGTCGCGGCCGGTGGCGTCGTCCATCGCGTGGAGCACGCCGTCCGGGCCGCCCTGGAACATGACGCGTCCGGCGGTGGTGAGGATGCCGTTGCCGTGAGCGAGGGACCACTCGCCCTCCTTGCGCCACACGGGCTTGTTGGCGCGCGGGTCCACGGCGACGATGCCGCCGGAGAAGTACTCGCCGAGCGGCCGGGCGGTGTTGACGCGGCCGCCGTTGGTGTTGGAGTAGGAGGAGTTGATGAGCCCGTACCCGACGTAGACGAACCCGGTGTGCGGGCTGAACGACATGTACGACCAGTCCGCGCCGCCGCCGGCCCCGGGGAACAGGATGGTCGCGTCGTCCCAGAACGGCGTGAAGATCTCGCCGGTCGGGTAGTACGGGACGGGCCGGGTGGTGTCGTGGAAGCTCGGCGCCTGGTGGACGAACGGCTCGCCGCCCGGGAACGGCTGCGTCGGCCAGGTCTTCTGCCGCGGCTCCTGCGGGACGGGGCGCTCGGTGATGCCGTGCACGCCCTTGCCGGTCTCGCGGTCCAGGATGTAGAACATCCCGACCTTGCTGCCGTACACGACGACCTTGCGCGTGCGGTGGCCGATCTTCAGGTCGATCAGCACCGGCGCCATGACGTTGTCGAAGTCCCAGATGTCGTGGTGGACGGACTGGAAGTGCCAGCGCCGCTTCCCGGTCTTGGCGTCGATCGCGACCAGGCAGTTGGCGAACAGGTTCGTCCCGCCGCGGGTGGAGCCGTTGGTGCGGGGGTACGGGTTGCCGAACGTCCAGTAGACGAGGCCGAGCTCGGGGTCGATCGCCGGGTGGATCCAGCAGACGGCGCCGCCGGTCTTCCAGGTGTCGCCCTCCCAGGTGTCGTTGCCGTACTCGCCGGGTCCGGGCGGGCCCCAGAACGTCCAGGCGATCTCGCCGGTGCGGGCGTCGAGGGCGTAGGCGCGGCCGCGGGCGCCGGCGGTGCTGCCCTCGGTGCCGACGTAGATGAGGCCGTCGAAGTAGACGATGGCGCCGGCGAGGCCGCCGCGGTTGCCGCCGCACTGCCCTTCCTGCGGGTCGCAGTTCGGGTCGCCCTCGCCGGCGACGAGCAGCTCGCGCTGCCACACGACGGCGCCGGTCTTCTGGTCGAGCGCGTAGACGATGTTGGAACCGGACGTGGTGAAGACCAGCCCCTCCCCCAGCCCGACGCCGCGCATGTTCGTCTGCTGCGAGCCGACGTTGGTCTTCCACTTGACCTCGCCGGTGCGGCCGTCGACGGCGAAGACGTTCTGCTGGCCGCTCTGCACGTACAGCACGCCGTCCTGGGCGACGATCGTGCTCTGCTGGGAGCGGCCCGACGTGCTGCCGCCCTCCAGGTTGACGTGCCAGGCGCCGCCGAGGCGCCGGACGTTGCCGCGGTCGATCCCGCGGAGCGTGGAGTGGTTCTGGTTGCCGAGGTTCCCGCAGACCTTGGGGAAGTCGCGGCCGGTGGCGCCGAAGGCGGTCGGCTGCGGCGGGACGGGCAGGGCGAGGCGGGACGAGGCGGCGTCGGCGTTCGCCGCGGGAGCGCGGAGCGGCGTGAAGGCCACGGTGCCGCCGACGACCGCGGCCGCCCCGGTCAGGAAGTTCCGTCGATCCATGCTCTCTCCCATTCCGTGGGTCCACTAGACGGACTCAACGGTCCGATCAACGGACGACACGGTAAGCCGCTTCCGCAGCCCTGGCAATAGCCTGCATCTCGAACGGCTCCCGCACATCGGTAATTTCACCAGTCATGACAGTGGATCTCTGTGGCCCGCCCGGAGCGGGCGCCGCCGGAGGTATTGCCGACGGCGGATCCGCGTGAGATCGTCCTAGAACCTCTAGACGGTTCAATTGGTCCGCTAGATGGACCAGTGAGCGAGCACGCCGGAAAGGAACCCACCCCATGAAGAGACCCGCGTCCCCCGTGCTGTCCGCCGCCGCGGCCGCCGCCGGCACCGCCGCCGTGCTGGCCGCCGCCGCGCTGACCGGCGGAGCGGCCACGGCCGGCCCCCTCGCCAAGCCGAAGAACGCCGGCGCCCAGGAGCTCGGCGACCCCGTCTACGGCGTCTGCCGCGGCACCGACCCCCGCTGCTACCACGACTGGGGCAACTTCGACCCGGCCAAGGGCTACAAGATCCTCGTCTACAGCCGCACCGCCGGACCTCGGCACGCCAACCTCGGCCCCGCCCTCGGCCCGGGCATGAACCCGCCGCTCACCGACGCCAACGTGGCCCAGAAGGCCCTGGTGAAGATGGGGCAGGACAACGGGTTCGGCGTCGACTGGACCGAGGACGTGGCGCAGCTCGCGTCGCCGTCGACGCTGTTCCGCTACAACGCCGTCGTCTTCATGAGCACCACCCGCGACACCCTCGACGACGCGGCCCAGACCTCGCTGCGGCAGTACATCCGCGGCGGGGGCGGGTTCGTCGGCATCCACAACGCGTTCGGCACCGAGTACAACTGGCCCTGGTACGAGGGGCTCCTCGGCGGAGCCAACTTCTACGACCACGGTCACGCGCAGCCCGGGACCGTCCAGACCATCGACCGCAAGGACGCCTCCACCGCCGGGCTGCCGACCCGGTGGGACTTCAGCGACGAGTGGTACAACCTCGTCCCGTTCCCCAGCGAGGTGCGGTTCCTGGCCACCGTGGACGAGAAGACCCTCGCCCAGGGCGTCACGGGCAACATGAACCATCCGGGGCACGGCTCGTTCCACCCCGTCGCGTGGTGCCAGTACTACGACGGCGGCCGGGCCTTCCTGACCACCCTCGGGCACGACGCCAAGGCGTTCACCGACGACGGCACGGGCTTCGCCGGGGCGAAGCAGTTCCAGAGCCTGGTGCTGAACGGCATCGAGTCCGCGATGGGCATGAAGCCCTTCTGCCGCTGACCCGCGGCGCGCCGCCCCGTCCCCAGGCCGGGCTCGGACCGGACGATCCGGACGAGCCCGGCGACGGTGCACCTAGAGGCCCAGGTAGATGCGGCGGACCCGGACGTCGTCGCGCAGCTCGCGGGAGGTGCCGACCATCGCCACCTCGCCGTTCTCCATCACGACGCAGTCGCCGGTCGCCTCGAACGTCAGCTTGGCGTTCTGCTCGACCAGCAGCAGGCTCAGCCCCTCCTCGCGCAGCCGCACGAGCACCGCGAGGATGTCCTCGACGAGCTTCGGCGACAGGCCCATGGACGGCTCGTCCAGCAGGATCAGCCGGGGCCGGGCCATCAGCGCCCGGCCGACGGCCAGCATCTGCTGCTGGCCGCCGGACAGCGCGCCCGCGAGCCGCGACCGCATCTCCCCCAGCACCGGGAACAGCTCGTAGACCTCGGCGAGCGACGCCTTCGTCTCCGCGCCGCGCCACGCGCGCGCGTAGGCGCCGAGCATCAGGTTCTTCTCGACCGTGAGGCCCGGGAAGACGTGCCGGCCTTCGGGGACGTAGCCGATGCCGTGCCGGACGATGTCGCGCGCCTTGACCCGGGTGAGGTCCGTGTCGCCGAAAGTGACGCGTCCTCCGCTGCGCGGGACGAGTCCCATCAGCGCCTTGAGCGTGGAGGTCTTGCCCGCCCCGTTCGCCCCGATGATCCCGACCGACTGGCCCGGTCCCACCGTGAAGCCGATCGAGTTGACGGCGCAGACCCCGCCGTAGTGGACGGAGAGGTCCTCCACCGTCAGCGTCGCCGGTTCCTGGCCGCCCGTCCCGGCCCCGGCCTTCTCGCCGCCCTTGGCGGCCGTGCCCGCGTTCATGAACTCACCTCGCTGTTCGGGAGGGGCATGCCGGCCATCGCGGAGTCGCCGAGGTACGCCTCGATGACCGCGTGGTCGGCGACGACCTCGGCGGGGGTGCCCTCGGCGATCACCGACCCGCCGGCGAGGACGGTGACCCGCTCGCACAGCGACATCACCAGCCCCATGTTGTGCTCGATGAGCACGACGGTGACGCCGCTGTCCCGGATGGAGCGCACGATCTCCGAGAGCTGGCGCACCTCCTCGCCGTTGAGCCCGGCGGCGGGCTCGTCGAGCAGCAGCAGGCGCGGCGACCCGGCCATCGCGCGGGCGATCTCGATGCGGCGCTGGATGCCGTACGGCAGCGCGCCGGGCGACGCCGCGGCGAACTCGGTCAGCCCGAAGCGGCGGAGCAGGTCGTCGGCCCGCCGGTGCAGGCGGCGCTCCTGCCGCCAGATCCCGACGGGCCACAGCGCGTACCGCCAGATCGCGTACGTCCGGGACCGGTCGAGGGCGACCAGCAGGTTGTCCCGGACGGTCAGCTCCCCGAACAGCCGCAGGTTCTGGAACGTGCGGGCCAGGCCGTGCCGGGAGAGCCGGTACGGGCGGGACCCGGAGACGACCTGCCCGTCCATCAGGACCCGCCCGCCGGACGGCCGGTAGAAGCCGCTGATGACGTTGAACAGCGTGGTCTTCCCCGAGCCGTTCGGCCCGACGATGCCGCGGATCTCACCGCGCTCGACCGTGAGGGATACGTCCTTCAGCGCCTTGAGCCCGCGGAACTGCTTGGCGACGCCGTCGATCTCCAGCATCGGTCGCGGGTCACCGGCCGCGGTCCTCTCCCCCGGATCGGCGGCGGCCTCGTAGGGTTCGAACGGCCGCAGGACGGACCGTTCCGCGGTCCGGCCGAGCCGGCGGTCGAGCAGGGCCTTCAGCCGGGCGGGGACGCCGGCGAGCCCGGTCGGCGCGAAGACCACCATGAGGACCACGACGACGCCGAAGCCGAGCTGGGCGTAGGTGGGGTGGTCCACCAGCTTCTCGCGGATCAGCGTCAGGCCGACCGCGCCGACGACGCAGCCGACGAGGCTCTGCCGGCCGCCGATCACGACCATCGCCAGCAGCAGGAACATGTTGGCGATGTTGAACGTGTCGGGCGCGATGTAGCGGATCAGGCCCGCGTACAGCACGCCGGCGAGGCCGCCGAACACGCTCGACAGCATGAACGCCGTCATCCGCAGCAGCGGGATCTCCGCGCCGACCGCGCCGGCGGCGAGCGGGTCGTCCCGCATCGCCATCAGCCGCCGGCCGAGGCCGGTGCGCACCACGAACAGCCCGAAGGCCAGCGCGGCCGCGAACACGACGACCTCGAGGTAGTAGTACAGGTACTCGCTGGACAGGTCGACGCCGAACATCGGCGGGACGGGGATCGCCGAGATGCCCTCGGCGCCGCCCGCGATCTCGGCGTTGGTGGTCCAGTTGATGAAGCCGAGCGCGAGGCCCAGCGTGACGATCCCGAGGTAGTGCGACTGCATCCGCAGCGCCGGGATGCCGACCAGCAGCCCGATCAGCGCGGACGCCACCAGCGCCAGCGCCGCGGCGGGCCAGAACCCGAGCCCGTTGTGGGTGGTGAGGATCGCGGTCGCGTACGCGCTCACCCCGAAGAAGGCGATCTGCGCGAGGTTGATCTGCCCGGCGATGCCCATGGCGAGCCCCATGCCGATCGCCAGCAGCGCGAACACCAGCGCGATGTCGACGACGTGGATGGCGTAGCCGCCGACCGTGTACGGCAGCAGCCAGGCGATGGCGACGAACGCCGCGAGAGTCCCGAGCTTCGGCGTGTACCGGTTCCTGAGGAGGCCGTTCATGCCCGGCTCACCGTCGTCTCGCCGAACAGGCCGGTCGGCCGGATCATGATGGCCACCGTGAAGACGAGGAACACCACGAGTTCGGAGTAGCCCTGGAAGTGGCCGGCGGCGAAGGAGTCCAGCACCCCGATCGCGAAGCCGCCGGCGATGGCGCCGGGGATGTTGCCGCAGCCGCCGAGCATCGCCGCGGCGAAGCCCTTGATGCCGATGGTGCCGCCCATCGTCGGGTTCACGTACAGCAGCGGGCCGACGAGCCCGCCGGCGAGCGCGGCGAGCCCGGCACCGATCGCGAACGCGATCGCGTTGCTGCGGCCGACGTGGATGCCGACCGCGGTGGCGGCCTCGTGGTCCATCGCGACCGCCTGCATCGCGGCGCCCATCTTGGTCCGCTGCAGGAACGCGACGAGCAGGAACACCGCCACCGCGGCGATGGCCAGCACGACCAGGTCGTAGGTGCGGACGCGGAGCCCGAAGAACTCCAGCGGGGCGCCGCCGACCGGACTCCGGACGGCCCGCCCGGTCGCGCCCCAGATCAGGACGGCCACGGCCTGCAGCACCATCCCGAAGCCGATCGTGCCGATCAGCATCAGGGTGAAGTCCTTGTTCTCCAGCGGGCGCAGCACCCGCTCGATGAACAGCCCGATGAGGCCGGTCACCGCGATGGCCAGCACCATGGCCAGGGCGAACGGCAGCTTGGTCGACATGTAGAACGTGGACGCGGCGTAGGCGCCGATCATGAGCACGTCGGCGTGCGCGAAGTTGACCAGGCCCATGGTGCGGTAGACGAGGGAGAATCCCATCGCCACCAGGGCGTAGATCGCGCCGAGGCTCAGTCCGCCTATCAGTGTCTGAAGGAAGACCTGCATGGTTCTCTTTCTGCGCGGCCGGCGTCGGAGCCGGCGGGGACGAGGGCGGGGGGGGCGGGGGGGGGGGGCGGGGCGCGCGG
>NZ_JBEYYT010000450.1:0-7405 GCF_040645715.1 Spirillospora sp. NPDC046719
GCCGCGCTGCGGCCCGCCGCACTGCGCCCTGCCGCACTGGGCGCGACGGCCCTGCGCACGACAGCCCTGCGCACGACGGCCAGGCGCACGAAAGCCCTGCGCACCACGGCCCGCCGCACCACGGCTTTGAGCGGCGCGGCGCTGCGGCAGGTGCCGCTCCCGGTGCCGAGGCTGCGGTCGAGGCGGGCGGCCGCGGGGAGCGGCGCCGGTGTCTGACCTCGGTCGGGTGCTCCGGCTGGACGCCCGCCGCTCGGCGCTGCTGGTCGCGGTGCCGATCCTCTCCGCGGTCGGGACGGCGGCGGCGGGCCCGCCGCTGCTGCCCTCGGTCGCGTACTGGGACAACTCCGTCGTCGCGCTGCTCGACGCGGTGCGGTTCCTCGGCCCGGCCGCGGCCGGGCTGGCCGCGTGGACGGCCGTGCGGGAGCGCCCGCTCGACTACCTGCGCGACCTGACGGCGCGCTCGCCCGCCACGGGCGCCCTGCTCGACCTGCTGCTGCTCTCCGCGGCGGCGCTCGCGTCCTACCTGGTGGTGGCCGCGCTGGTGGTCGCGGTCACGCTGCTCCGGCAGGAGGCCGGGCACCCGCATCCGCTCGGCGTGGTGGCCGGGGCGGGCGCGCTGGTGCTGCACGTCGCGGTCGGCTACCTGGCCGGACGGGTCGTCCCGCACCGGGCGACGGCGGCCGTGGTGCTCGCCGTGACGGCGCTGTGGGCCGCCCTCCGCGTGCCGGGGACATCGTGGCTGAGCCTGCTCCCCCCTGCGGCGTTCAACCGCATCCCCCTGTTCACCACGCTGCGCGCGTGCGTGCTCGGCTACCAGGTGCTGTGGGCGTCGGGGCTGACCGCCGTGCTCGTCTTCGGGTACGTGCTGTGGGCGACGCGGCGGCTGCTGCTCGTCCTGCCGCTGGCCCTGGCGCTGGCGGCGACCGGCGGCGCGACGCTCGGGCTGCGCGACGCCGGCGGGACGGTGGCGCCCGCGCCCGCGGAACGGGTGTGCCGGGAGTGGCCGCTGACCGTCTGCGTGCATCCGGCGCTGCGCGCGGCGCTGCCCTCGCTGATGACGGCCGTGACGCCGCTCGCGGCGCGGCTGCGCGGCACACCGGGCGCGTTCACCCGCGTGGAGCAGCTTCCGGGCTGGGCGCCCGCCGGGGTCGCGAACGGCGTCGCCGGCATCCATCTGGACGAGAACCTGTCGCCCGGCTACCAGGAGCGGGCCGTACGCCAGATCAGGGACGGCCTGCTCGACGCGGGCGCGTGCGCGGTCATCGGACGGCCGGGCGGCTACGGCTCGCTGGTGGACGCGTGGCTGCTCGGCGAGCAGCCGCCGGCGATCCGCGACGCGGGGGCGGCGCGGCGGTTCGGCTCATGGGGCGACGACCGGCGGCGCGCCTGGCTGCGCCGCCATTTCGCCGGTTACCGGTCGTGCGCGCTGGGTCCTGCGGACTTCCGGCCTGCGCCCCGGCGCGTCCACCGGAGCACGGGGCGGGTGGTGCGGGACGCCCACCGGCCCGTGCCGATGCGTCCGCGGGAACTGGGGCACGCGCAGTCCCCCGCGTGACCGCGGCGGAACCCCCATCCCGACCGCGGCCACGCGGAAGTCGTGGTCAGGCCCGTCCGGCGGTCTGCGGCTCGGGACGGGCGGTGGCCGCGGGCTTGGCCCAGTGCCGCTCGACGAAGAACGGCGCGACGGGCAGCACCGCGGCGATGAGCGCGAGGACGGTGCGTTTGAGTCCCCAGCCGAGCTTCTCGCCGGCGGCGTAGGCCAGCCCGACGTAGGCGAGGAACAGGATGCCGTGGATGGGCCCCATCACCTGGACGGCCACCGGCAGGTCCGCGCCGTACTTCAGCGGCATGGCGACCAGCAGCAGCACCAGGAAGGAGGTCGCCTCGGCGATGGAGACGACACGGAACGCGCGCACGATGTCCACGAAGCCCTCAACGCCTCGCCGCCGTTCCAGGTTTCCCTTGTTCCTATGGCCCTGCTCACACGCGCCGACCGGCCCTCCGGCCCGCGGCGATGCGGCGACCGCACGCGTTGCCCGTTGAAGGAAGGCGCTCTAGCGCCTGACGCCACGGGCAATGCAGACAATAGGGTGTCCGGGTGGACTGGAGCCTGCTGACCTGTGCGCGCAAGGGGCACATCACCTATGCCCCCGACGAGCGGCCGCTGCGCGAGCGGCTGGTGGTGTCGTCCCCCGTCGGCGACGCGTGGCGGTGCCTGCGCTGCGGCGCGTACGTGCACGGCGACCCGCACGGCTCGGGCCCGGCCGACGAGGCGCCGCTGGTGAAGCGCGGCAAGGAGCTGCGCGACGCCTTCATCATGCGGTTCTTCGCGGTGGAGCGGCTGATCCGCGGGCTGATCGTGGCGGTCGCCGCGTACGGGGTGTGGCGGTTCGCGCAGAGCCGCGGCTCCATCCAGGAGGTCTTCGAGAAGGAGATCCCTCTCCTGCGGCCGATCGCGAAGCAGTTCGGCTGGGACCTCGACCACTCCAAGATCGTCACCTCGATCCGGCACGTGTTCGGGCTGGAGGAGCGGACGCTGCGCTGGCTCGCGATCGGGCTGCTGGTGTACGCGGCGATCGAGATCATCGAGGCCGTCGGGCTGTGGCTGCTGCAGCGGTGGGGCGAGTACTTCGCGGTCGTCGCGACCTGCTTCGGCCTCCCGGTCGAGATCTACGAGCTGTCCGAGAAGGTGACCGTGCTGCGGATCGGCGCGCTGGCCATCAATATCGGTCTGATCGTCTACATCATCGTCACCAAACGGCTGTTCGGCGTGCGCGGCGGCCGGGCCGCCCACGAGGCGCATCTGCGCAGCGAGTCGCTGATGGAGGTGGAGCACGCGGCGACCGATCCGGACGTCGCGCGGCCGCCGCACCCCGCCACGGGATGACCGGGAAGAGGTGAGGGGGCGACAAGTCCGGGAATGTGGGTGACATGCCGAAGAACGACGCGGCCCGCGAGCCCGCCCCCCAGCGCGTGCGACCCGTCCCCCGGCGCGGTCTCCTCACCCCCCTGGTGCTCATCGGGGCGACCATCGCGGTCGTCCTCGTCGTGCAGCAGGCGGTGCACGGCCTGCCGCACTGGCTGAACCCGTTCCACGAGGAGACCAAGGACCGCAGCGGCCCGGTGCTGCTGCAGTCGATCCGCGACCTGAACCGGTACGAGGCCGCCAGCGGCAACTTCCAGGTCGTCGTCGACCTGGAGAAGGACGCCAAGTTCCTGCCGTCGTCGCTGCGCGGCAAGCGGACCCTGTTCGTGGGCAACGGCTCCGTCGACGCCTACGTGGACTTCTCGCGGATCGCCACCGGCGCGGTGAAGGTGAACTCCGACCGGACGGCGGCGACGATCACGCTGCCGCACGCCCAGCTCGAACCCACCAACCTCGACACCAAGCGCAGCTACGTCTACGCGACCGAGCGCGGCCTGTTCGACCGGTTCGGCGACTTCTTCAGCAGCAACCCCGACAACCAGCAGCAGCTGTACGTGCTGGCGAGCCAGAAGATCCAGGCGGCCGCGCAGCAGAGCCGGCTGGCCGACCAGGCGGACGCCAACACCAAGCGGATGCTGGAGAACATGCTGAGGGCGCTGGGCTTCCGGACGGTCACCGTCCAGCAGCCCAACGCCCAGTGAGCGCCGCGGGTCAGGCCGACGGGACGCGCAGGATCAGCGCGTCGCCCTGGCCGCCGCCGCCGCACAGGCCGGCGGCGCCGACGCCGCCGCCGCGCCGCTTCAGCTCGTAGGCGAGGTGCAGCGCGATGCGGGCGCCGGACATGCCGACCGGGTGGCCGAGCGCGATGGCGCCGCCGTTGACGTTGACCTTCTCGGGGCCGACGCCGAGGTCGCGCATGGACTGGATGCCGACCGACGCGAACGCCTCGTTGATCTCGATGAGGTCGAGGTCGTCGACGGTCAGGCCCTCCTTGCCGAGGGCGTGCTTGATGGCGTTGGACGGCTGCGACTGCAGCGAGTTGTCCGGGCCGGCGACGTTGCCGTGCGCGCCGATCTCGGCGAGCCAGCTGAGGCCGAGCTCCTCGGCCTTCGCCTTGGACATCACCACGACGGCGGCGGCGCCGTCGGAGATCTGCGAGGACGACCCGGCGGTGATCGTCCCGTCCTTGCTGAACGCGGGGCGCAGCCGCGCGAGCGACTCGGCCGTGGTGTCGGCGCGCACGCCCTCGTCCTTGGCGAACACGATCGGGTCGCCCTTGCGCTGCGGGATCTCGATCGGGGCGATCTCGTCGTCGAAGACGCCGTTCTTGATGGCCGCGGCGGCGCGCTGGTGCGAGCGGGCGGAGAACTCGTCCTGCTCCTCGCGGCTGATGCCGAGCCTGGCGTTGTGGTGCTCGGTGGACTCGCCCATCGCGATGCCGTCGAACGCGTCGGTCAGCGCGTCGTAGGCCATGTGGTCGAGGACCTCGATCGAGCCGTACTTGTAGCCGGCGCGGGACTTGGGCAGCAGGTGCGGCGCCTGCGTCATCGACTCCATGCCGCCGGCGACGACGATGTCGAACTCGCCGGCCCGGATGAGCTGGTCGGCGAGCGCGATCGCGTCCAGCCCGGAGAGGCAGACCTTGTTGATCGTGATGGACGGGACGTTCATCGGGATGCCGGCCTTGACCGCCGCCTGCCGGGACGGGATCTGCCCGGCGCCGGCCTGCAGGACCTGCCCGAGGATCACGTACTGCACCTGGTCGCCGGACACGCCGGCCCGCTCCAGCGCCGCCTTGATCGCGTGGGCGCCGAGGTCGGCGGCGGAGAAGTCCTTCAGCGCGCCCTGCAGGCGCCCCACGGGGGTGCGCGCTCCGGCGACGATCACGGACGTGGCGGTCATGTGGGGGCCTCCAGGAGGGTGCTGCGGCGACGTTTGCCACCATACCCAGGGAAGCGTCGCTCGCTGCCGTTCGCCCCCGTTCGGCCGTCCGTAGGGAGAAACGTCCATGCTGACCCGTATCGACCACATCGGTATCGCCTGTCACGACCTGGAGGCCACCGTCGAGTTCTACAAGGCGACCTACGGCTTCACCGACGCGCACTTCGAGGTGAACGAGGAGCAGGGCGTGCGGGAGTGCATGCTCAAGATCAACGAGACCGGCGACGGCGCGGCCAGCTACCTGCAGCTCATCGAGCCGATCCGGGACGACTCGGCGGTGGCCAAGTGGCTCGCGAAGAACGGCGAGGGCGTCCACCACATCGCGTTCGGCACCGACCAGGCCGTCGCGGACGAGGCGGCGGGCATCGCCGGGAAGGGCGTCCGGGTGCTGTACGACGCGCCGAGGAACGGTTCCATGGGTTCCTTGATCAACTTTTTGCACCCGAAGGACTGCCACGGCGTGCTGACCGAGCTGGTCCAGAAGGCGTAGCCGGCGGGCGCGGGGGTCGCGAGGCCCGGCGGGACGGGGCGCGGCGCGCGCGTTGGCGCGGTCTCGCGCGCGCGCCGCGCGAGCGCGATCGGATCGTGACGTGTTCGATATCACCCGGCGGGCCCGTGGGGTGCAAGACCGCCGCTCTGTGAGCATTCGGACACATCTGGTGCATTTGCGACCCCCGTACCTGGGCACCTGGGGCACGGGACACGGTAACCGCAAACTGGGACAAACCACGCAGCGCGTCAAGATGAGCCCCCAACACGGCAGTGTCCGGAGTACGCTTCATCCACCGGAAGAGGTCTGGGGCACCGCGCCCGTTGACGGCGGCCGTCCATGCCAGGCGATCAACCGGTCCCCGGAACCACCCGTAGCCCCGTCACATCAGGATTGAGCCCTATGCAGTCCGACATCGACGCCCAGCTCAGCAACTTCTTCGAGGACACGCCCCCGCGCGATTTCGACGTGGTGCTCCGTGGCTACGACCGGCACCAGGTCGACGAGCACATCAAACAGCTCGAGAACGAGGGCCGGCAGGCACGCGAGCAGTCCCAGGCCCTCCAGCGGGAGCTGTCGGACGCCCATCGCCAGCTGCAGGAGCAGGAACGTCCCACCTACTCCGGCCTCGGCGCCCGCATCGAGCAGCTGCTGCGGCTCGCCGAGGAGCAGGCGACCGAGCTCGTCCAGGCCGCCCGGTCCGAGGCCAACGAGATCAAGGCCGCCGCGAAGGTCGACGCCGCCGAGCAGCGCGCCACCGCCGAGAACGACGCCGCCGAGCTGCGCGCCACCGCCCAGCGCGAGGGCGACGACATGCGGCAGGCCGCCGAGCGCGAGGCTGAGGAGGTGCGCACCTCCGCCCGCCGCGAGGCCGACGAGCTGACCACCACGACCGAGCGCGAGGTCGCCAAGCTGCGCGCCACCGCCGACCACGAGGTCGCCGAGAAGCGCGCCGGCGCCGAGCGCGAGATCGCCAAGCTGCGCACCACGACCGAGCGCGAGGTCGCGCAGCTGCGCGCGTCCACCAAGCGCGAGCGCGACGAGATCCTCACGACCGCCAAGCGGCAGGCCGACGAGATGCGCGCGCAGGCCCAGCGCATCCTGGAGGAGAGCGAGGCGCAGCGGGCGCAGGCCGAGGCCGAGTTCGAGATCCAGCTGGCCGCCCGCCGCGAGGAGGCCGACCGGCAGGACGCCGAGCGGCACGCCGCCGCGCAGGCCGCCACCCAGAAGCTGGTCGCCGAGGCCGAGCAGCGCGCCGCGTCCGCCGAGCAGCGCGCCGCCAAGGCCACCCAGCAGGCCGAGCAGACCCGGCGCGAGGCCGACTCGCACGCCAAGCAGCTCATGGCCAACGCGCGCAAGAACTCCGACAACGTCATCGCCGAGGCCAAGTCGCAGGCCGAGCAGCTGCTCGCCGAGACCAAGGCCGAGGCGGACCGCGTCCGCACCGCCGCGCAGCGCCAGGTCGACGAGCTGACCCGGCAGCGCGACAGCATCACGAGCCACCTCAACCAGCTGCGCCAGCTCATCGGCGGCGTCGCCCCGGCGATGGGCGGCGGCGGCGAGCCCGAGCTGGCCGCGCCGCCGGAGAAGGCCGCCATCCCGGCCGCCGAGCCGAAGCCGGCCCCGGCGCAGCAGGCGCAGCCGAAGCCGCAGCAGGCCGCCCAGCCCGCCGGCAAGGCCGCGCCCGCCAAGCAGGCCCCGCAGGGCAAGAAGTCCGACGAGGACGACGAGGACTGGTGGCAGGAGTGACCCTCCGGGCCGGCTGACGGCCCGGAGGAGCGACGGAGAGCCTGGAGGCGGAAACGTCTCCGGGCTTTCCGTCGTCTACACCCGTAACGCGTGGTCGGCGGCCCTCCGTCCGGACCCGTGAACGACGACGGCAGGACGGCGAAGGAGAGCGGCGTGCCCGACGACACCCCCAGCGAGGACCGGCCGGAGGCGGCGCCCGGGAAGGCGGCCGCCGGCACCGCCGGCAAGGTCCCCGCGCCCGCACCCCCGGCCGACACCACCGACGACGCGAACGACACGGACGACGCGGACGGCGGCAC